>DATHEN010001158.1:0-2714 GCA_035318565.1 Polyangiaceae bacterium | reverse complement strand
CGCGCTCCAGGCGCCGTCCGTTCGGAGTGGACAGCACGGGATTGCCGGCAACGGTGACCAGCGCACGTACCTGTCCCTCCCCGGCTGTTTCGATTTCGTCCGCCAGCGTGGCCACGGGAAATTCCCCACGCACCTCGGGGTACTGCTTCACCCGGCTTTTGTGGCGTCCGATGCGAAAGCCCTTCGCCGGCTTGCCCGTGCCGCGCGAGACGTGAGCCGGCAAGGACCACATGGCGCCGCCGGCGACGTCGAGATGCGCGGTGACACAGTTGAGCACGTCCACGGCCCACGCCGCGATCGTACCGAACTCCGCGGTGTGCGTGCCAATGCGGCCGTACACCACGGCGCGCGGCGTAGAAGCGAGCTCGCGCGCCAGACGCCGGGTGGTATCCGCCGGAATCTGCGTGATGCCGGCGACGGCTTCCGGGCTGAAGGGCCGCACCTGCTCGCGCAGCGCTGCGAGCCCGCTCACGTGCGGCTCGAGCCTGCCGAGGTTCACCCGATCTTCCTCGAACACCACGTGGATGAGCGCGAGCAGAAAATGGGCGTCCGTGCCGGGACGGATCCGCACGTGCTCATCGGCATGCTCGGCGGTGCGGGTGCGACGCGGATCGACCACCACACAGCGGCCCCCGCGCTGCTGGATGGCCTTGACGCGCCCCGGGAAGTCGGGCGCCGTGCACAGGCTGCCGTTCGACTCCCAGGGGTTGGCTCCCAGCATCAGCAGTAGATCGGTGCGATCCAAATCCGGCACCGGAATCGCGTTGGCGTTGCCGAACAACAGCCCCGAAGAGACGTGTTTCGGCATCTGGTCGACGGTGCTGGCGCTGAAGACGTTGCGCGTGGCGAGCGCTTTGACGAGCGGCCGCCCGTAAATGGTGCCGTCCACGCTGTGCACGGTGGGATTGCCGAAATAGAGCGCCACCGCGTCCCGGCCGTAGCGCTCCAGAATCGGAATGAGCCGGCGTTCGACCTCGGCAAAGGCGTCGTCCCACGATACCGTTTCCCAGGTGGCGTGATCCGCATCGGTTCCACGGCGGATGCACGGCGAGCGCAGGCGATCCGGATCTTCGTGCAGGTGCTTGAGAGTGGCGCCTTTCGGGCAAATGAAGCCGCGGCTGAACGGGTCCGCTTCGTCCCCGCGAATTCGCGTGACCTCTCGGTCTTGCACGCTCACCTCCAGCCCGCACGTGGCTTCGCACAGCGGGCAAGTCCGGTAATGGAGAGTGGGTAGCTCGTTCATCGCGGCAGTATACGCCTGCTCGAGATGGGGTCGGGGGGCTTGCGATCGGCGCACTTCGGCTGAACAATGCCGTCGTGCAGCGCGTCATTCGTCTATCGGTCTTGGTTGCCGCGGTTTCCCTGCTGCTGGCTTGTTCGCGCTCGGAGCCGGCGCGGGATCCTTCGGGCGCGGCGGCTCCGCAGCAGGCCATCGTGGAAAGTTCAGCAGCCGCGCTCAGCTCCATGCGTGCAAACCCCAAGTTCCAGGGGCTGGATGGTTACTTGCAGAGCGCGCATGGCATCCTGATCTTTCCTCGCCTCGTGAAGGCCGGTCTGGTCTTCGGCGGGGAGGGCGGCACGGGCGTGCTGGTCGCGCGCAAGGCCGACGGCACCTTCAGCGCTCCGGCGTTTTACTCGATTGGCGGCGGCAGCGTCGGACTCCAGATCGGTTACCAGGAAGCCAGCGTAGTGCTCGTATTCATGAGTGAGCGCGCCCTCTTGTCTGCGCTCGAGCGCGGGGTCACGCTCGGTACGGACGCCAGCGTCGCAGCCGGCACCCTGGGTGATTCGAGCAATACGCAGCGCCGCAGCTCCGCGCGTGACATCTACTACTTTGCCGAGGCGCGCGGCGTGTTCGCGGGCCTCTCGCTCGACGGCGCCGTCGTAAGTCCGCGCGCGTCGCACAATGAGGCGTACTACGGCGCAGGCGCCACGCCTTACGGCATCGTGATCGAGGGACGCTTCGACCGCCCGGAGGCAGACGCATTGCGCCGGGTGCTCACGCCGGCCCCAGCAACGCCGGCGGCGCCGCCAGCCGAAGCGCCGCCCGCTCCGGAAACGACAGCGGATGCTGGAGCGCCAGCGCTCGTCATTCCGGCAGCGGACGCCGGCCCGGTGCCCTGACGCCACACGCGCTGCGTTACGGCCCGCTGCTCAGGTGCTCGAACAGCACCTTCAGGCCGATCAGGATCAGCAGCACGCCCCCGAAGCGATCCAGGCGCCGCCCCAGCGCAGCACCGAACTTCCGCCCGGCGTACACCCCGGCGAAGCTCAAGGCCGCCGTGACGCAGCCGATCGTGGCTATCGACCCGAAGAGCTCGGCGCCCAGCAGCGGCAACGTGATGCCCACCGCGAGCGCATCGATGCTCGTCGCAATCGCGAGCGCAAGCAGGGCGCGCCACGCGAACAGTTCCCGCACGCGCTCCGGCGCCGAAGACTCACTGTGCTCGCTGCCCGCTTCGTAGAGCATCTTGATGCCAATCGCCCCGAGCACGGCCGCCACGAACCAATGGTCCCACTCGGCGACGATGCCGCCGAAGCGCGCACCGACGAACCAGCCCAGCAGCGGCATCAGCGCCTGGAACGTGCCGAAAAATAGCGCTGTCACCGCGGCGTCTTGCCAGCGCAGAAACGGTGCAGCCAGCCCGCGCGCAGCCGCCACGGCCGTTGCGTCCATGGCGACGCCCACAGCCAGAAGCAGCAGCGAGCCCAAC
>DATHEN010001157.1:0-4929 GCA_035318565.1 Polyangiaceae bacterium | reverse complement strand
TTTCTGTACCGGTGCCAGCGCGAGGCGGCGGCCGAGCAAATGCATTGAATCGTGTAACTCCCACAACATGCATGACGGTGACATCCGGAGTGGCAATCCGGACGTCAACTCACGACCGCTCGAACGCGTTCCGCAAGCGGTGATGCCGTGATAGTGCGGTCGCCCATGAGCACACAGAAGGAACGCGAGCACGACACACTACGAGAGCCAACAACGTCAGCGCCTGCGAAGCGTGAGCGAGGCTGCCCGCACGACCGCCCCTCGTTGCGAGCCTGCTGCATCGCCTGGTCGCTCAACGTTTCACGCTCGACGGCCTACGCGATCATGCGGCAAATTCCCTGCACCGCGGTCACGCCCACAGGGCAGGGTGGCACGGGGCGTAAGGTCGGCGCGAGGTCCGTCGCTCGATCGGACTTCGATGCGTGGCTTGCCGAGCACACGGAAACGGAAAGCCGCCACGCTGCGACGACGGGCCTTGTGGCGAGCCTGCGACGCGACCGAGGTTCTTGGCCGTCAAGGCAGCCGAGCTCGCGTGGGCGGAGCGACAACGCATCGCCGCGAGTCCCGCTTACGCCGCGTCACGTTCGATTGCCTTGGGAGACATAAGACGTCGAGGCTCACGCCTTTTTGCGCTTTGGGGCTGCTGCTCGCTTCCGGTTCTTCGTGCGAAGGTCTTTCACGGTGACTGAGAGCTTCTTGCGCCGTGCCGTCTGCGCCGCAGGCGACAGCTCTTCCGGCGGGTCTGTCGGATCCGTCGGCTTGTGCACCGCCGGACCATTCCGCGCCTGCAGCGGCTCCCAGGCGGCACCGGGCCCATTCTCGTATTCGAATTCGAGACACGCCAGCGCCGCCTCGAAGGCGTCTGAAATCTCATACTCGGTGTGAGCGTCGCGCTCATGCGTGAGGTTTTTGACGGCTGCCCGCGCCTTGTGCTCGGCGGCTAGACCTTTGAGCGCCTGCTCCACCACCTCGCGCTGCATTCGCGACAGCGCGTACCAACTGGGCACGACGGGATCGATATCCTTCGGCCCTTCCTCCAACGAGTCGAGCGTCAACTCGACAGCCTCACGCACCGTACCGCCGTGCCCGCCCTCGTCGAACGAGCGTGTTTGAAACGAAACGGTGTAGTGCTGTTCGCCATTCATCGAATCGGGCAGCACAGCCCGGAGCTCCGCGGATGCTTTGACAACGCGGATCCGCAGATCCGCTGGAGCTACTCGCTCGACGAGGGCGGTGAGTTGCTTTTCGAAGCCGTTCATGGCCTCGGGACTAGCATGGCTGCGCTGCGGCTAGCGGTACCGGCAGCCCAGGTCTGCTGATCAGGAACACTTCACCGGTCGCGCAGCAGACCACGGGCAGCGCGTGTTTGCTGTTCGCTTTTCCAGAGCTGCGCATTCCAACTGGCGATCACGCGCAGCGCGCATTTCTCTGCCGCGTGAGCCATGCCGAGTGCCCGCTCACGGAACAGATCGGGGCCCTCTGCATCATCCTGGTCGGACGTTACGTAGTAGAACGCTTGGTCGAAGAGTCGGCTCGCCTCATGCAAGTCGTGCTCCGGCGGCATGACGGCACGAAGAACCTCGAACCTATTCTTGGCTGCGATCACTTGATCAAACTCCTGCCGATTCTTTCCATCGACACGGGTGCGCTGTCCGGCCCGACACTCCAAGATGAAGTAGCTAAGCGTGCGGTCGTAGTCTGCGGCGGCCTCTGTGACTTCCCGACAAAGGGCCCACGCCCTGTCGAGGAGTTTGACCTCCCACTCGCGGTCGCGGGTCTTCTTCCAAGTGTAAGCACCCCAAACCACGCCCGCCGCGGTTGCGAAGTGCGCCAGGGTTTCGAAAATTTCTGCAACGCTCATCGACGCGCGCCGCCCGTGCACGTCACAGTTCTACGAACAGCGTCTGCCACTCTTTGGCTTGCGTGGGCGTCAGCTCCTTCGGCAGCCGCAGCACCGCTCTACGTTCTTCGTTGAGGTACACGTACTGAAGGAACATCGGCGAGCTCTTGCCGATAGCGTCAACGTAGTCGGCGCGCTTCTTGGCGTCTTCGGCTGAGCGGAATACCTCGAGCGTTGCGTCTTGTCCGGCGGCTTTCCAGTTCATCTTCACGAGGTACTGGCCGGGCCTTCCCAGCAACTTGTTGGGGTCGGTGTTCTCGTCGTATTGCACGATGTCTTTGAGCCTGAACCGCGCCTTGTCCGCATTCGCTCCTTTGAGAAAAGCGATGGTGGTGTCCAACGCTACCTTTTCCGCCTGCTCGTCGCTCTCGGGCGCGGCCGCCGACGGTGCCGCGGGCGCTATCGACGCGGTCGGAACAGGTGCGGCACTCGCGACTTCTGCCGCCGGCTTCGTCTCACTTGAGCTTGGAGCCGTTTTGCACGCCGACACTGCCAGCACGCCGACAAGACCCACACACGAAGCACGTAGGACGTTCATGAGCTTCTCCCCTCAGCGCGCACGAGGACGTCGGCGCGGCAGCTCCCAACCATATCAGCGCGCCATCGTGGTGAATCTGCAATCGACGCGGCTCGGAGGCGTTTGCCGGCGACGAGGTGCATGTAGGCTTTTGTGTCCTCGCTGCGCTACGCAACTCGCAGCGCCCGGCGACCGACCACCGTTGCATGCTCACCGTCGCAGTCATCGATCACAACGGCCGCCCCTTACTGGGCTCCGCATCATCCCGTCGAACCGCACGTGGCATTGCGGTTGGCGCTGGGCGCGCGAGTTGGAGTCAGCCGAGCCTGACCCAGTGCGGACCGTAACAGCCGGCCTGAGTTCGGGCAGCGCCGATTGCCCAGGCGCTCGGCAAAAAGGGGGCGCGCTTCTCGACACATTGCGTGTCCCTGACTCTTGAGTGATGTGGCCGCGCTGGGTGGGCTCGCGCGCATGTAGTTCACCCGGCGGAGGCTGATTGGTCTAGATTTGAAATTCTAGTGACCGGCGACGAATTGCTAGCGGTGCCGAGCGTGGTGCACCTCGTTGACAGAGGGCAGCCGGTAGAGGGACCAGAAGGGGTGGTGTACAGCACGTCGCCACGTGTCTGCACCTGCACGAGCGGTAGCTATTTCGTCAAAGGTGACAGCGGCGACCCCGGAATGGTTGCGGCGGAGGTGGTTGGCTACACGCTTGCACGCAGCTTGAAAATCGACGTGCCCGAATTTGCCATTGCTCGAGATAGCCAAGCAACCTTCTTTGCATCGAAGAACGTCGATGGCTGCATCCGCGATGCGCTTCCGTTTGTTCGCAAGCATCTGGGGATTCTGACTAAAGTGATCGTCCTTGATGTGCTTCTATTCAACAACGACCGGAACGTCGGCGGTTTCGTTGCGCACCCGAAACGTGGCCTCGTGGCCCTAGACTTTGAGAAGAGCAAGGCAGTGCGCCAGCAGCACCCCCTGATCCAGCTAGCTAGCTTCCAGCCGAGATCCATTTGGCCGCAAGGAGTACTCGGCACGATCGCGCGCGGCGCGGCGATTCCCGGCGCTTTCGTGAGAGAGGCGAAAAGCCTCAGTGATGCGCAATTGCGTAGCGCTACACTTGGCGCAGCACAAGTGGTTCCTGGGTATACTTGGGCAGAAGCATCAGAGCTCGCGCTACGAAGGCGTCGTGATAAGCTTGAGGAACTCGTCCGCGAGGTCTGGCAATGAGCGAGCAATACTCAGTCGTTAGGTTTTCCCCTACACCGGAGCAAACCGAGCATGTGAACGTTGCACTTCTGTTCTCAGATCCTCGTTTCGGCTTGGTTTACGATCAGAAGTTTCCGAAGTTGACCTGCATCGCACCCGACTTTGATAAGGGTTTTCTGATCGAGTATCTCATGGCGGTGGTCGCGACTGCAGGTGCGCGCGACTTCTCACTGGCCGCGACGACGGTCCGCCAGGCTGGCGCACAGTTTCAGATGACGCGGGCGCGAGAGCTGTCAGCGCCGCTTACTGCGGAACTTGTGCAAAATTTGACACGCGTGCATCTGTCGCGCGCGAAGCACACGCACAAGGGCGAGACGAGCATCGAGCGGCGCCGCATCGAAAGAAAGCTCGACGTGATTCTGAACCGTTACGGCGGCGCCGATCATCCGTGGATCAAGAAGCACGCGCGTCCGTCAGACTATCTAACGGAGGATGTGCGTGCTCAC
This sequence comes from Polyangiaceae bacterium, assembly GCA_035318565.1. GTDB lineage: Bacteria > Myxococcota_A > Polyangia > Polyangiales > Polyangiaceae > DATDJP01. The sequence goes on along the minus strand of DATHEN010001157.1, from coordinate 795 downwards.
CTGAAGGACGAAAGGTTTCGGATCTCGCGAGTCGTAAGTACGCAGAAACAGCTGATAGCGATTGACGGTCTAGACATACGGTGGGAGTCGCACACCATTGAGCGTCGTGCTCTCGCTATCAGCTTCGCGTTCGACATGCTTACACGTGTGAAGGAGCTCGTTCAAGCGAGCGAGCAGCGCGACCTATACCTTGGAGCCGTAATTCTCGGTGACAGCGAGCCTTCCTCAGCGAAGCAAGACCACGCGATCGACATCCTACGTCGCTACAGCAATGCGGTTGTCAGCGAACACGCTCTGCCGCGTGAGCTATCAGAGCGTCTGCGGTCCGCCAACAACATGCTCAGAGTCTGATCGTCGGTAGCAGCGTCATTGCTGGCGCTGCGAGCGCGCACAAACCTGAGATCTGTCGCGCCGGGTAACCGTCCAACGAGAGCTTTGGCGACTGCGCTTGAATCAGCCGCTCGCCGGTTGCCAGTTGAACGGCAGTAGCTCGTCGAGACGGGCAAACAAACCCTACGCATGGGGGCGGCACGCGGCCACGCTCTAGGCACTCGCAAGTGTGACAGTGTATGTCCGTGCGCGTTTGTTCCCGGCGAGCGTGCGGGACATCCTTTCGCATTCGCATGGTTGGTGACTGTCGCCTTTGCCTAGCTCGGAATGTCGCGTTGCGCGACAGCCACATCGTGCCGCGATGGGCGCACCTGCGCGCGCGTCCGGATGACGGAGGCGAACCTGTTGTGATCCGGGGTGGTAGAGCTGTGCAGAAATCCGGGCACGTGCGGGAGTACCTCCTCT
>DATHEN010001156.1:0-19145 GCA_035318565.1 Polyangiaceae bacterium | reverse complement strand
CGGCCGGATCGCATCGTGCTCGGCGAGCTGCGTGGTGGAGAGGCGCTCGACATCCTGCAGGCGATGGTGAGTGGACACGGGGGCTGCATGGGAACGCTGCACGCGACGTACCCGCGGGACACATTGACCCGACTCGAAACCATGGCCCTGATGAGCGACGTGGAGATGCCGCTCGCGGCTTTGCGACTTCAGATCGCGTCGGGTATCAATCTGATTGTCCAGGTTTCGCGAGAGCGGGACGGCGCGCGTCGCGTGACTCACATCTCCGAAGTGTCAGCGTTCGACGTGGAAAGCGGACGCTATGAAATCCGCGATTTGTTCCTGCGGCGCTATGACGGTCTCGACTCGGAGGGACGCCTTCGCAGCACGCTGCTCCCGACCGGGTCGCTCCCGAGCTTTCTGCCTCAGCTTCACGCTCGAGGCATCGACCTACCGAGCGCCATGCACGACGCCGCGCGCACGGAAGGTCCACCATGACGAAGGACGCAGAGCGCAGTCGGGACATCGAGCAAACCGACGTTTACGCGATGGATCAGCTCTTTCTCGATGATGCCACCCGGGTCATGAGCGAGACCGAGCTAGAGCCGCTGATCGAGCATGCCACCCCGCGCGCGCTGAAACTGCCGAGGCTGGAACCCGAGAAGCCACGGCTCCGGCGGCTTTCCGTCCTGCGTGAGCCCGAACCGCTCCGCCCGAACGCGGATTGGGATTTGGCGACGCAATTCATGCCAGCCGAGGAGCTGTACCGCAGAAAGCAGAGCGCCGAGCGCACGCCGGCTCCCAGTCCCATCGCGCGACGGGATGCGGCGGCGACGAATGTGGCCCCACACGCGCCGCCTCGTCCAGCAGGGGTTCGTCACGCTGGGCAGCGCATGTCCCTGGCGAAGAAAGCGTCGTGCGTGGTCGTGCTGCTGCTCGTGCTGCTCGCGCTCGGACGCGCGCGCATGAAGAAGATGCAGCCGTCAGGTGGACCCGGTCGTCCAATGCCGACCTTGCTGGCTCGTGCGCCCGTCGCAAAGATTGCCCAGGCGGTTGTCGGCACGACAGCGGCCGCAAGCACCCCCGTCCGAGCGCCTGGACGCGCTGCGGCGGAGCGACCGGCAGCGATTCTGCCCGCCAAAGTCGCCAGCTCGCGGCACTCGAACGTCACGCTCGCTCGCTCGGCGGCGGACGCCGTCGAAGCTGGCAACTCCGTGCTTGCGGCTCAGCTCTACAGGCAGATCGCGAGCCAAGAGCCCGAGGCCGCGGTGTACCCGGAGCTCGTGCGCATGCTCGAACGACGCGGCACGCCTGAGTCCCGCGAGCAGGCCAGCCGCGTTCGCTGAAGGCTCGCACGCGGAGGCTTGCTGTATGCGCGGGTCACACAAGGGCTGAAGCCTGATCCCCCGATCGGTTCTCGTCAGCAATTGTCCTGAGGTTTCAATGACGAACGAACGCATCGCGGGCGCTCGTCTGGTGCAGCGCGACGGTTCACGCTAAAGTGTCCGGAGCTAGGCCGTAGCCGGTCAAATGGGGATGGAAACGCGAGAGGTGTGTGCACCACACGTGCCGCGAGCTCAGAATTCCACGAGCTCGGCGCGCTGGTTCGCGCTCCTGCTGGTGTGGGCCGCCGCTGTAGGTGGCGGTGGTACGCTGCTCTGGAAGTACGCAGGCACCGCGGGCGTTGCGGCGACACCTCCCGAACAGTGGCCAACGCAGAGCGCGATACCGCGAGAGCCGGGTCACGCCATGATCGTCATGATGGCGCACCCGCGCTGTCCGTGTACGCGAGCGAGTATTGCCGAGCTGGCGCAGTTGATGGGTCGCGTGGAGGGTCAGGCTCGTGCACATGTGCTGTTGATTCGTCCGCCGGGTGCCGAGCCAGGTTGGGAGAGGACCGACCTTTGGCGATCGGCCGCCGCCATTCCTGGTGTGCGCGTTCACGCGGATGTAGGTGGCGCCGAGGCAGCGCTCTTTCAGGCCTCCACGTCGGGACAAACCGTGGTGTACGACGCCGCCGGGCACTTGCTGTTCAGGGGTGGCATCACCAGTTCCCGGGGTCATGAGGGAGACAACGTAGGTCGGCAGCGAATCATGTCGTTGCTCACTCGCGGGCACGCCGATCGGAGCGACAGCAAAGTGTTCGGGTGCTCGCTTGACAGCCGAGCCCCGCGTAGCGGTAATGGGAGATTATGAGGGCAGGGGACGTGACGCAGGAGGCGTCATTGCGGGCGCAAGAGCTGTTCCAAGAGCACAGGCGCAGCGTTCTGATCCGTACCGATCGCCTGATGGCAACCTTGATGGTGTGCCAGTGGCTGTTCGCGATTGGTCTCGCACTGACTTTGTCGCCGTACACCTGGCAGGGTCGTATCCAGAGCCCGCACGTGCACGTGTATGCGGCGGTGTTTTTGGGCGGAGCCATCAGCAGCTTGCCCATCGTGTTGTGCATCGCGCGTCCAGCCTGGCTTGGAACACGGCTGGTAGTTGCCGTCGGTCAGATGTCCTGGTCCGCCCTGCTCATTCACCTCTCCGGCGGTCGAATCGAGACGCACTTTCACGTCTTCGGCTCGCTGGCATTCTTGGCGTTCTATCGTGACATTCGCGTGCTGGTCGTGGCGTCGTTGGTGGTCGCCACGGACCATTACCTGCGCGGGCTGCTGTGGCCGGACTCCGTTTACGGCATCGCGAACCCTGAATGGTGGAGGTTTCTCGAGCACGCGTTTTGGGTCGTGTTCGAAGACATCGTGCTCGTGTTCGGTTGCCTCGAATCGATCAAAGAGATGAAGATCATCGCTCTCCGCCGTGCAGAGGCAGAGTTGCTTTCGGAGCGAGAAAACGCGAAGTCCATCGCGCTCGACCGTGCCATGAAGGAGCTTCAGAGCTCGCAAGGTGCGCTGGTCCGCGCAGAAAAGTTGGCAGCCGTGGGGCAGCTGGCCGCAAGCGTCGGGCACGAGCTCCGAAACCCCCTGGCCACGATTCGCAACGCCAACAAGTATCTCAGCAAACGCATCGCCACGGCGAACGTTGCGGCAAATCTGAACGATCCGAAAGTGGAGCAGTTCCTTACGCTGATGGACCGCGAGGTCACGGCCTGTACCAAGATCATCTCGGATCTGCTCGATTTTGCCCGAGAGCGCGCGCCCGTGCCCGCACCTTGCCCGCTTCGACCACTCGTCGACGACGCGATCGGCATCGTGCCCCCGTCGAACGTGCGCATCATCAACGCCGTGCCTGCCGATTTGCCCGTGCCGGCCATCGACAAGGACCTGTTCCGCCAGGTGCTGACGAACCTGATACAGAACGGGGTCGAAGCAATTCCGAGCGACAGGCAGGGTGAGGTGACCGTCACCGCGGAGGGGGGGCAGAGCTCTTGGCGAATTATCGTGACCGATAACGGCAGCGGCATTCCGGAAGACATCGTTCCCAAGATCTTCGAACCGTTGTTCACGACGAAGACCAAGGGAACAGGCCTCGGCTTGGCGATCGTCGCAGGCATGGTCAAGGCGCACGGCGCGACGATTAGCGTCGAAAGTAGTGCTTCCGGCGCGCGCTTCGTCATCGAACTTCCAAAAGGGGCGGGCTTGCGCGCCGCTTAGGCGTTCAGCATCCCGGAGCGGGTCCAATGCAATCAGCGGAGACGACATGCGCATCTTGATCGTGGACGACGAAGGCTCGCTGCTCGTAACGCTCGTGGCGAACCTCGAGCTCGAAGGGTTCGAGGTCATCGGCGTTCAGGACGCGCTGTCGGCCTTACAGCTGGTCCGCGAGCAGCGATTCGATCTCGTTTTGACCGATATCCGCATGCCGGGCATGAGTGGTGTCGAGCTGTTCCGTGCCATCAGGAGCCTACATCCGGACATGCCCGTGCTGCTCATGACCGCCTTCGCCGCTGAAGCTCTGATCGAAGAGGCGATTCAGGAAGGCGTGTTTGCGGTGCTGCCAAAACCCTTCGACATCGAGCATGTGATTTTTGCGCTATTGCGCGCGCTCAGGCACCCAGTGGTGCTCTTCGTCGATGACGCCGACGACACCGCGCCCATTGCGGAAGCATTGTGCAGAGTGGGTCTCGCGGCCTGCGTCACGCCGAATCAGGAAGCAACGGTCCTGGCGATTCAGCAGCGCCGTGCCGACGTGGTTTTGGTCAATCTGGCCATGCCGTCGAGCGGCGCTGCTCTCGTCGAGCAGATACTCGGCGTCGACCCATCGATCGCGGTGATCGCCATTTCGAGTAGCTCCGCACCCGAGCTTTTCCATAGAGTTGCAGAACTCGGTGCGTTCGCCTGCTTGATCAAACCACTCGAGGCCGCCCGGATAGTTCAGCTCGTCGCGCGTGCAAGAGCGCTGCCGCACCGGCCGCTCGCGTCGCTCCGTCCAGCAATCACGAATGGAGGGCTGACATGAGATCTTCATCCAGCAGCCAACGACGCGCGAGCTCGGCCATACCCAAGAAGTATTCGGTTCTGGTGGTCGACGACGATCCCAACGTTCTGACGAGTATCACTCGCTTGTTGTCCGATGACGTGGAGGTTGCCTCGGCCCTCTCCGCCGAGCGAGCGTTGGAGCTGCTGAAGGTGCACAGCTTTCACGTCGTGGTCTCGGATTTTGCCATGCCGGGCATGGATGGGAACACGCTGCTGGGGCGCATCAGTCAGATGCCGCAGTACGTGAGCTGCCTGCTCATCACCGGTTCCGATCGCTACCAGCCGGTGGCCGGCGAGATACGCCACTACGTGCTGTTCAAGCCTTTTGATCCCGAGCGCTTGATCCGCATGGTCCTGGAACTCGGCCGCGTCGCGGAGATGAAGAGGTCCGTGAAATTGATGACGGAGTCCATCAGCGAAACGCGGATAAAAATTGACTGAGCAGAGCCGGCCGACCCCCGATCCTCTCGCGACCGTACAGCTCATGGCGATTGCGGACGAGATCGCCTCCACGCTGCGTCATGAGCTCCGAAACAAGTTTTCATCGGTACGAAGCGCTGGATTTTACATTCGGCGGCGCCTTCGCGGCACCGAGGCTTGGCAAGCCGATCCGCGTCTGGAGGAACTGTCCGCCATCATCCAGGACGAGATGGGTCTGGCCAACGAGCTGCTGGATCGCTCGGGGGGCCCGGAGCATCTTCTTACCCGAGCAGTGAGCCCGGTCGATGCGCAGGAATGCGTGCGCCGCGCCGTGGCTTGCACGCGTATTGCCGGCGAACGCGCCATCGATATCGCCATCGACGCGCAGCCCGGCTGCATCATGGCGGATCCCAGGGAGCTCGTTCTCGCCGTACGTTGCCTGCTCGAGAACGCGGCGGAAGCAACGGACGCGCCGGGGGCGGTTCAGGTGCGAGCGGCGCCCGATGCGTCTCGATACGTCATCCAGGTTACCGATAGTGGCGCGGGCATTCCCGAGTCGCAGCGGGAAGCCGTATTCGACGCTTTTCATACGACGAAGTCAGGCCACTTCGGTCTCGGTCTGAACATCGCCCGGCGCATCGCGCAGCGCTATGACGGCGCTCTGCGTTTTTGCGAAGCTTCGACGGGTACTGCCGTCGCGTTGCATTTCAATCTCTGTCAGACCGAGCTCGGCTCAGCTGGAGCACGGCCATGATGAATCATATTCTGCTGATTGACGACAACGAAGCCAATCGCGTCACGCTGTCTGCTCTCTTGGAGACGGAAGACTTCGTCGTTACCCAGGCGTCTTCCATGGCGGAGGCTCGGGGGTTGCTCACGACCGCTTCGTCCTTCGACCTCATTCTGCTCGATCGACACCTGCGCGACGGCTTGGGAGTCGAGTTGATACCCGTCATCCGCTCGCGCTTGCCGAAGGCTAAAATCATCGTCATCTCCGGCTGCAGCAGCGCGGCCGAAGGCAACGTTGCCGAGGATACGGACGGCGTCTTCGGTAAAGGGGAACATCTCGACGGGCTTCTCGACAAGATTCACGCGCTGCTCAGCTGATCCAAGCAGGCGCAGCCTGAGTGCGCGAAAATTCGGCCATCGAACCAAGGGGTCTCGGGTGTAGCGTTTCTCGATGAGAACGCACGATTCCCGGCGTAGACGTTCGAAACCGATTTGGGCTCTCGCCGTCGTGGTTGCGTTGTCCGGCTGTCGCGAGTCGAGTGGCGATCCGGGGCCGTCTTCGGGCGGCGCGAGTGCGGGAACTGCGGGAGCTGCCGGGACTGGCTCTGGAAGCGGTGGAATGGCTGGCGGGTCCGGGGGAGCCGGAGGAGCCGGAGCCGCGTTGCCGGGAACCGTGGTCGACGGGCAGGGACGGCTGAACTGCGAGGCTTACCGGAAGCTCGCGGCGGACTACCCCGCGTTCATCGAGTACCTGAACGGTCCCGCATACGCCGCGTTTCATCCATCAGGCGGTACGGCGCCCAGCGTTTTCGATCGCAGCAATGGCGGGCGCTATTGCTACGAAGCGTGCGAAGCGAATGCAGTCGATTGGACGGGCTATAGCGGGCAGGTGCTGCACCTCGAGGACGGGCCAGGCGTCAGCCGCACGCGCTTCATATGGTCGAAGCACACGGGGCACGGTGGAACCCAGTTCGCACACCTCTATTATCTCGCTCCGGTGAACAATCCGCAGGGAGCTGATTCCGACGCCTGGTACACGAGCGTCGTCGATCCCAGCGTCGATGTCGCGGCCTGGAAGGCGGCGAACGGCGGCGCGCGCCTGTCGAAGCCGGTCGCCATCGGTCGCGGTAGGGTCACCTGGTCGAACAACGCCATTCTCGCGTTCCACGGCGGTCTGGTCGGGGCGGTCGGCAGCGGAAATAGCAGCGATCAGTTTCCGTTTGCGAAGCTCGGCCCGAACGAGGTGCCGACCGACGTTGCGCTGACGAACAACAGCGAGTTCGCGTTCGTCACGGTCTGGAACACTTCGACGTGCTCGGGGCGTGTCGCTATCTTCGCGCCGACACAGCGAGATGGGTTTTTGCCCGGCCTGCCGAACGCCGGATTTTTCTCTGCATTGAAGCTGCTCGGCTACGTCGACCTTCCCTTTGGAGCGCCGACTCGGCTCTCGGTGTCCGTGGATTTTGCGCAGTGGATGAGCTCCCCGAGCAAGGACGCGCAGGCTGAGCTTGCCACGCAGAGCGGACGGAACGCGTGGACTGCCGGAACCGACGAGGCGCACTCGGCCGCCAAAGCTGGTTTTGCGCTCGTCGCATCGCGCGATGAAAACAAGGTCGCCGCAATCGATCTGCAGCCGCTGATTGCCTACTACCGGTCGATGTACTTCGGCACCCAACAAAACTACGACCAGACAAAGAATCTTGGCCCCGCCGCAAACGAGTGGCCGTTCTCGTTCGCAACGGCAGAGGCCGCGAAGCCCAAGCTGCAGGAGGTTCTGGACGTCTCGCGGCCGAGCGTCGTGATCACCGGCTTTCCGGTCGGCGACCGTTCGTTCACGGACGCCAAATTTGCCGTGAAGGCGTACGTGGGCACGCTGGACGGGGAGCTCCGTGCGTACGACGCCGGCGGCCTCGCCAGCGACGCTGCGCCTACTGCGCTCGAGCTGCTCGGAACGCGCCCCCTCTGCAAGAACCCGACGCGGGTCGACTATGGACGCGGCGGCAAATCGCGCGACGGCCTCGCGTTCGCGTGCCGCGGCGACCGCAAGGTCCTCTTCGTCGACGGTGGCGGGACGATGGAGCGAACGCTCGAGGACAGCCGCCTCGACGACCCCGTGGGCGTGAGCTTGGGCGACTCGCGCGGCGCGAGCGTCGTATCGGTCGCAAACTTCTCGAGCCGCAAACTTTTGAACTACCTGACGACGCCGGTCGATGCCTGGGGCGCAGCAATCTTCGGCGGCCTCGGCGCGGACGGCACGGCGCAGTTCGAGTTCACCGGTGGCCTTGAGCTGAGCGGCAAGCCGTTCGACGTGAGCTCAGCGGAAGTCCCTTGAGTCGGCAAGCTGGCTGAATACGACTCGCTGGCGCTTCGAACGAGGGCGTTCGCGTCAGTATTTCCGGTGACGACGCCTCGGATCGTCCAGTTCTGAGGCGGAAACACGGCGGATTGACGAGTAAAGAACGCATGACCGTATCCTGACTGACCGGTGGCTGCGTTTTTGCGATGACGACGGATGTGACGAGTAGCCACTCGAACTTTACGACAGCCAACTCCGTGACGGGCGGCGCCGAACCCAGTCCCGCGGCCCTATCTCGCATCCCGCGACGCGGTGCGAGCCTCAAGGAACTGACGCTCGAGTTTCATAGGCGCGGGTACGATCGGCCCAATACTCCTCGTATCGTCGCTGAGCTCAGCGTTTTCGTGCTCCTGGCGTTTGGCGGCATGCTCGTATTTCTCGAGGGTCAGTCGCCGGCGTACCTCGTCCTGGGCCTCGCTCTGTCCACGTTGGGGGCGTTCGGCATCTCCACGAATACTCATACCGCGTCGCACTATGCGGCGAGCCGGGACCGCCGCGTAAACCGCGCGCTCACGTATTTCGGATTTCCGTTCATGCTGGGCATCTCCGCGACGCGCTGGTGGCGAACGCACTGCGTGCTGCACCATTCGCATCCGAACGTGGCCGGGATGGATCCAGATATCGACTTCATGCCGTTTTTCGCCACGACCACGCGTGACGTGGACGGCGCGCGTGGCCTGCTGCGCGTGTACTTTTCCTATCAATGGCTGCTGCTGCCGTTCGCGGTCTCTTTGAACGGTCTGAACATGCAGCGCCAGGGCTGGTCCTTCGTCCTTCGCAAGCTCATCCGGGATAGACGCGACGCTGCCGCCCTGTTGGACTTCGCGTGTTTATGCGCGCATTCGGGTCTGTGGCTGGGATTGCCCGCGTTTTTGTGGTCGCCGGGCCTTGCGCTGCTGTTTTATGGCTTGCGCCTGGCATTGCTCGGCTACGCAGCTTTTCTGGTATTCGCCCCGGCGCACCTGCCGGTGGATGCTCAGTGTGTTCAGCAAGTCGAGCAGACGGCCGATTTCGTGCTGAGACAAACCTGCACGACGACCAACTTCCGCGTCGGCGCGATCGGCCGCATTTTGTGCTCGGGCCTGGACTCGCAAATAGAGCACCATCTCTTCCCTGCGTTCGATCACACCCGGTACTCGAAGATGAGCGCCGATGTGCGGGCGTTCTGCGATCAACATGGCTACCCTTACCGTCACCTCGGCTGGTGGGATGCGGTCGTAAAGGCATTTGGCACCTTCCGCCGTCCGAAACCCATCAGCGCATCGCTGGGAGCGCCCGCAGCTGCTCGTGACATCACCGAGGACTCATGTTGCGCAGACATGCAAGCATAGAATAGGGGCGGGGATGCTCGATCTAGATAGGCTCGAGCGCGTTCGGCTCCGAGGGCGTCCGGTCGGACAGCTCATCGTGGGCAACCTCGGACTCGCGCTCGATTACCGCTTTCCGAAGAAGACTGAAATCGTGCTCGAAGGCGCCGCTGAGCACATCCCCTGCAAAGGCGGCGTTTTCCTGGCGATGAATCACACGGATCGCTACAACTACTGGCCGTTCCAGTACGCGATGTACCGCGCCGGGCTGCCGTTCACCGCCACCTGGGTCAAGGGCAAGTACTACGAGAATCGTCTCGTCGGCGCGTTCATGGATTCCATGAACAACATCCCGCTGCCCTCGCGCGGCTACGTGATCGCCACCGAGTTTCGCAAGCGCGCCGGCCGCCCGCCGACCAACGCAGAATACCGGGTCCTGCGTGATCTCGTCGATGGCAAGAAGACTCCTAGCGAGGCGCTGGGCGTAAGCTCTGGCGATTTGGCGGCGTTCATCGCGCCCGAAGGCGGCCCGGAACATTTCTTGGCGCGCTTCGATGCGCTATTCGATCGCATGCTTCATCGCGTCGTCGATCTGAACCGGCAGGCGATCGAGGAGCTCGGCCTGAACGTGCTCGTGTTCCCCGAAGGCACTCGATCGCAGCGGCTCGGCAAGGGCCTGAACGGCCTGGCGCAGATCACGCAGTATCTCGGCGCGCCGATCGTGCCGGTCGGCTGCAACGGCAGCGATCGGCTGTACCCGGGAAACTCCCCTTTTTCGAAAGGCGGGCGCGTCACTTACCGCGTCGGACCGCCGCTGCTGGTGGACGGACCGGAGCTCGCGTCGCTGCGAGTCCCCCGCAGCGACGTGCTGCCGTTCAGCAAGGAAGCTGCCGCGCGCTATGGTCAACGCTACGACGTCATCACGCGCGTCGTCATGGATCGCATCAATGACTTGCTCGATCCCGCTTACCGGCGCACGGAGGACGAGGCGACGCTCGCCGAGCAAGGCGTCGGGCGGTTCCTGTAAGCGCCCGGTGATCCAATTGCCGAGGGTGGGGCATGGACGGTGTGAGCAAACACGCTGTCCAGGAGAAAGTCATGAAATCGTCCATCATTTCCCGCCCCGCGCCTTTCGTTATAGCCCTCACGCTGTTCGTCCCGGCCTGCGGGGCTGGTCCGACGGACACTGTCGACGACTCGGCATCGGTCGGTGAGGCGCAGCACGCGTATATTTCCATTCCCGAACCGCAACCGGGCGACGATCCCCCGAATGGTGGCGGCAGCACCGCAGGTTCGCCCGATCTGGACGTATCATTCGAGACCTGCTTCAACGCCACCCGGCGTAACGAGATGCAGGACGCGCTCGAAGACATCCTCGAAAACTGGAGCGCATTCGAGCGGAACCTCGACGATCGCGGCATCACCGGCGATCACGACTGCATGCACGATCGGCTGACCCAGAACGGCAACGTCAAGTGCGATGCATGCGACATGGCGGGCCATTCGGTACCCCTGGGCCAAACCGCGAACGTCTGTCGCGACTGGGCGATCGGCGTCGAGGACGATTACCCGACTTCGTCGAGCAGCCGCAGAGTGTGCTGGGCGTCGGTCATCATGCACGAGTTCGGACACACCTGTGTACGACTCGAGGGAGGCTCAGAGCTCGTTGACGACGCCGCCCGCGAAACGTTGAACGACGTTTACGGCACGTCCATCGACTTCGATTCGGAGTGCAATCAAGATCAGTGAGGACGAAGGCGGTTTTCCGCGCCGAAGCCGCGCTCCGGTCGATCACTCGCGCCTCCGTTCACGTGCGAGCGGAGGCGCGCTCGAGGTCGAAGCTCGGCGATTATCACTCAGCGGCCTTCGCCCCCCTTGCGAGGTCGCCCCGCCGTTACCAATGTTGCGAAGAGCTCGCGCGCGATACCCCGCGCCCCTCGAAAGCTTGCGTATGTACATAGATGCCGTGGTGACAGCGTCCGAGATTGCGTCGCTGCTCGAACAGTTCGCGCCCATTCGTATCCATCTGACGCCGACTGACGAGGATCGCAGCTGGGTCGAGCTCGAGCAGCCTCGCGAAATCGAGATGGTTGCGGGACGCGGCATCCGAGTCGTGTGTACTGGGCGCCTGCGCTATGCGCTGGCCGGCATCACACTGCCGCTTTCCATCCGCAAGGTTCAGGTGTTGCTCGAACCAAAGATCGTCGAGCTAGGTCCCGGCGAACAGCGCCTCGATTTCGTACTCCAAATCGAGAACGCCGACCTCGAAAACATACCAGGACTGGTCGATCGCGCGATCGTCGGCAAAGTGAATGACGCCCTCACCCCTGAGGCCACGCACATGCGCTGGGGGTTCAGCCGCACGTTCGACAAGGATTTCGATTTGCCGGAGCGCCTCGAACCCCTCCACCAACTCCTGCTCTGTGCGCCCGCTGGCGAGGTCGCCGTGACCCGAGAAGGCGTGCGCTTGCGCTTGCACCTGAACGCAGGCCTGACCCGCAGCAAGCCGCGTCCCACGGACGATTGAGAGCGCGTAAAAGAAGTTTCCCGCCGCTACCTACTGCAAGCGATGATCGTCAATGGCGCGCGACAGGCTGCTTCGCTGGCTCGCTGAAGGAGCTCCTGTCCGCCGAGATCGACGTGCCCGATGCCGTGATGCCGGGGGCCGAATCTGGGCCGGCAGCCGTCACCACCCGGTTGCGGCCGCTGCTCTTGGCAGCGTACATCGCTCGATCCGCGCGATCGACGAGCGAGTCCAGCGAGTCACCGGGTATGTAGGTCGCAACGCCGATCGAGGCCGTGACATGCACGGGTTCGTTGTCGGAATCCAAGACGACCATCGCCTCGATTGCGGCGCGCAGCCGCTCACTGAACGTCACCCCGCCGGCGGCGTCCGTGCAGGTCAGCGCGACGACGAACTCCTCTCCGCCCCAGCGCGCAGCGGTATCCGACAAACGCGCCTGCTGCAGCAGAGTTTTACCAAGTGCCGCTAGCACCACGTCTCCCGTGCGGTGACCCAGGCGATCGTTGATCATTTTGAAGTGATCCACGTCCAGCAAGATGAGCGAGAGACTTTGGCCGTAGCGCGCAGCGCGGGCCAGGTCTTTTTGCAGTACCGCCGAGGCTGCGCGTCGATTCATCAATCCCGTCAACGCGTCGATGGTGGCAAGGCGCTGCGATTCCTCGACCAGCGTGGCCATGCGGATCGGACCGGCGATCTCGCGAGCAATGACCGCGACGAAGCCTTCGTCTTGAAATGCGTCACCATCTGGTAACGAAAGCGCCAGGTCGCCAATGTGAATTCCTCCGAGCTCGATCGCCCGGATGATCGGCGGAGGCCCGAGCGGCGCATCACAGGCGTCGTTGTCCTCGACGGATACGACGAATGCGCTCGCGTCGAGGTGAAGCGCTGCGCGCGCTTCCGCTTCTGCGTTCAGGCGCCCGCTAGCACTGGCATGCAAACCCAAACGTGAAGGCTCGCGCGTCGAAACGGCAAGCCATCGGTAGGTTGCTACTCGCGAAACGAACTGCGAAAACATATCGAAGAGGCGGTCGAAAGCGCCGCAGGTGCCCAGCGCTCGGAGCTCTGACGAGAGCACGGATTCGAACAGCGCCGCGTCGAGGTGCGCGGCGATTCGCTCTCGAATGTCTTCACCGGCGAAAGTCGTGAAGAAGCCCTCGCTCACCGGCGCCGCAGCGATCGCCTGACGCAGCGCGCGCACGAGATCGCCCATTCTTCCTTTGACGACGTACGCGCTGGCGCCGGCGCGCTCTGCCCAAAAGCGGTTACGCGGGGTGTCCGGACCACGCAAGATGACGGGCGTGTGCTCGGTGGCCGGCTCTGCCTTGAGCAGGCGGCACAGCTGGACGCCAGAAATACTGGGCATCCACAGATCCGCAATCACGGCGGCCGGGGGGTCCGCGAGCGCCATGCGAGCGCCGTCCGCAGGATCCTCCGCGACCGAAACGGTGTAACCCTGCATCTGCAGCCGCCCGGCCAGTGAGCTCGTGGAGTCCGCCTTCGGATCGATCAATACGATGGTGCGCGTCGCGCTCGAAGTAGGCTCCGTCAACATCGATGCACGACTCTAGAGCGAACGGGAAATCATGCTACGCCGGCCAACTTCTGGACGACCGCAACCAGTTGAGCGGGCTTGAATGGCTTGACGATCCAGCCCTTGGCGCCGGCTTCCTTGGCCTTCTTTATGAGCGCGGGCTGACCGTCGGTCGTGAGCATCAAGATCGAAAGGTTGGCATTCTGAGGCTGGCTCTTGACGTTGCGCACCATATCGATGCCGTTCAAGCGCGGCATGTTGACGTCACAAATGACGACGCTGATCGTAGAGTCCTTGCTGATCATCTCGGCGCCAATCTGTCCGTCCTCGGCCTCGATGACGTCGAATCCGACTTTGGTGAGTACCTCGGATACTTCTTGTCGTAGCGTCGCCGAATCATCAACGACCAAAATTCTGGAAGACATTGAGACCTGTTCCTTTTCGCGGCAAATGCTCAGAACAGCAGCAGCTCGCCTTCGTCCGTGCTCTTCAGCTCGGGATCGCTGCTAGGCACGAGAACGAGGCCTTCAGCGTGGCGCACGTCGCACCAGACGCAGATTGGGCCGCCGTCGCTGTCGAAGGAATACGTCCAGAGCCCAGCGGGCCCGGTTGCAAGAAACCGCAAATGGACGCCGCGCAACACGGTCGGCAGGGCCAGCGTGATGACCACATCGTAACTGAGCAGTTTGTTTTTCAGCCGTCCGAGCAGCTGGTTGACGCACTCGCCCAGCCAGTCTTCCAAGCTCGCGGCAGATCCTGCGTGCTTCGACGCCAGCCGTTCGAGTGTCGATGGGTACATCCCGAGTCCGAGCATTCCCCGCACTTCGTCCGACGCGAACCCGATGATAGCGGCGTATTCGATGGGCGTGTCAAGGTCGGACGTCCTCCTGAGCTCGAAGCCGCGCGCTCGAAAGAGCTCGGTCGCGCAGGTGACGAGGAGCTCGTCGAAAATGGGCTTGTTACTCATATTTGACTGTCCCCTTCGGCGCCTAGCCGATGTGTAGAACGACGGCCGGGGCGATGAGTTAAGCTGAGCCCCGAAAGTAGCGTAACTATTGAGCGGCGGCCGGGGCACGCTAACGTTTCCGAGGGGCGTGACCGTAGGCTCGGTCATGCAAGTACGGCGCGGCAAGCGCGTGTTGATGAAGATTGCCTTCGTGGTGTGGGCGGGCGCGCTTTTCATCACCGCGACGTCGCTGAGTGCGGCGCACTTCTACGCGCAGCCGGCGCCTGACTCCAAAGATGCAGCGCTGGAGCGTGCTCTCGACAGCCTACGTTCCACGAACGATGCAAAGCGCTGGCTCGCCGTCCACGTGCTGTACGCACAATGCCGCTGCTCCCGCCGCATTCTACAGCACCTGGCAACCTCGCCGAGGCCGGGTCAGGTACGCGAGAAGCTTTTGCTCGTAGGTTGGAACGAGGAGCTCGCGCCCACTCTGCGTCAAATCGCCGCTCGCGGTTTCGAAATCACCAGAACGACGCCCGCCGAGCTTCGCGATCGCTTTCACGTCGAAGCGGCGCCGCTGCTCCTCGTCGTCGAACCCCAAGGCACGGTCCGCTACGCGGGCGGCTACACGGAGCGCAAGCAGGGGCCCAACCCCTTGGATCGCGAAATCATCACCAAGCTCATCGCCCACCGCGCCGCTGACCCGTTGCCGCCTTTCGGTTGCGCCGTGAGCAAAGAACTCCAAGAAATTCTCGATCCCCTCGCACTCCGAGCGCTACGGGACGAATGAGTAAGAGGGGATCATGAAACGCATTTTGAACAGCATCTTCCTGCCGAAGCAAATCAGCGATTTCGAGCGGCGCTATCTGCAGCGCATGAACAAGCTCGGTCTCGTATTCTTCGCGCTTCACGTGCCGGTGTTCGTCGCAATTGCTCACTTCAATGACACCGGGCCGGTTCTCGCGGCAGTGCTCGGCCTGGCGGCGTTGGCAGGGCCCGTTTTGGCGTACTTTTCGTTCACCAATCCGCGATCGATCTCGGTGACTTACGGTTTCACGGCGATGCTGGTGGGCGGCGTCTTGGTGCACGTGGGGCAAGGGCCCGTGCAGATCGAGATGCACTTCTACTTCTTCGCGCTCTTGGCAATGCTGGCGCTGTATGGAAACCCAGCCGTGATCGTCGTCGCGGCCGCCACCGTCAGCGTGCATCACCTGCTGTTGTGGATGGTGCTGCCGGCCAGCGTGTTCAACTATGCGGCTCCCTTGTGGGTCGTGCTGGTTCACGCTGCCTTCGTCGTGCTCGAGTCCATTGCGACTTGTTACATCGCGCGGAGCTTCTTCGATAACGTGATCGGCCTTGAAAAAATCGTTCAAGCGCGGACTGCCGAGCTCGACGCGCGAACCAAGGACATGCGGCTCGTACTGGACAACGTGGAGCAGGGCTTCTTGACCATCGACCGCGCAGGCGTGTTGTCACGCGAGCATTCGGCCATCGTAACGACGTGGCTGGGCGAGTTCGAGCCGGGCAGCAGTTTCGCCGCGTACCTCGGAGCTCAGGCGTGCACGGAGGGTGAATTGTTCGAGCTCGGTCTCGAGCAGGTGGTCGACGGTTTTCTGCCGCTCGATGAAGCCGTCGCCCAGCTTCCCAAGCAGTTCAGCGCGCGAGGAAAATCTTTCAGCATTCAATACACGCCCATCACGCGCTCGGGCGAGCTCGAGAAGCTACTGATCATCATCAGCGATGTGACGAGCGCCCAGGAGCGTGAACGCCTCGAGCTCGAACAGCGTGACATGGTCCAAGCTTTCGAACGCTTGATGCACGACCGCTCCGGATTCGTGGAATTTTTCGAGGAAGCCCGCGAGCTCGTGCGTGTGATCGTGAGCGATGAAATCAAGGACACCGCGACTCTGAATCGTGTCATTCACACCTTGAAGGGCAACTCATCGATATTCGGGATCAACGCCGTTGCCGACTACTGTCACGAGCTCGAGACCCGAATCCAAGAAGATCAAGCACGGCCTACGGCCCAGCAGCGCAGCGAGCTTGCACAACGCTTCGAGAGGTTGCGAACCAAAGTGGAGCTTTTGCTCGGCGACCAAACACGTAAGAACATCGAGGTGGAGTCCTCCGAATACGAGGCTGTGCTGCGAGCGATCGGCGGCGATGAGTCGCGAGCGCGAATCGTGCGACGCATGGCGGCCTGGAAACTCGAGCCGACGTCGATCCGACTAGAGCGTATCGCCGACCGGGCGAAGCGGATTGCCGAGAGGTTGAACAAAGGCCGGCTCGACGTCGTCGTCCGCGATAACGGGCTGCGGCTCGAAGCGCCGCTGTGGGCGCCTTTTTGGTCGTCGTTCATTCACGTCGTGCGAAACGCCGTCGATCACGGGCTCGAATCCAAGTCCGAGCGTGTCGTGATGAAGAAGAACGCCGCAGGCGCGATCGAGCTGGTGTCGCGGCTGGAAAAGGAAACGTTCATCGTCGAGATCAGCGACGACGGACGCGGCATCGACTGGAAGGCAGTCGCCGAGCGCGCGACCGCGGCAGCGATCCCGTGCGGCTCCCAGGAAGATTTGGTGCAGGCCATATTCACGGATGGCATTTCCACGGCTCCGTTCGTGACCGAAGTATCCGGGCGAGGGATCGGCATGGGTGCCATGCGCGCAGTATGCGAAGCCCGAGGCGGCACGATGGACGTGTCGAGCGTCGCCGGGGCGGGCACGCGTATCGTGTTTCGGTTTCCAGAGAGCGCCATGGTCTCGGCCGGGCAGGAGACCTTTCATGCGAAAGACCCAGGGCCGTCACCCAACAACTCGCCCAGCACACTGCACGCCTGACGCCAGGCCAACGGGCCTTTCGTCAACGGCGTGCGTGGCCGAAGTCGTGAGCGCTTGCTCCGGGCCGCGCAACGCGGGGGCAGGCGCGTCGTTCTGCTGGCATGTGGAGTCCCGTGAGCAGGCCATCCGCGTTCGCTGAAGACTCGAACGCGGAGGCTTGCATCACGGCAGGTTCGACGTTCAGTTCTTGACGCAGCCGCAGCCGCAGCCGTCTGCAAAATACGAGGTGCCGGGCGCGCACACGAAACGGATCACGGCGCACTGTTTGGGGCTCTTACCCACGTAGGTCTTGCGCGGATCGTTGTAGTTGCACTTACCCACGCAGATGCCGCCGCAATCAGCGCCTCCTTTGCGAGGATCGCAACTGTCGGACGGGTCGTCGACGCACTGCTGGCCTTCAGGGCAAGGAATGCCCGCGATGCCGCCGCAGAACGTGGGCTTACGCGGCGCGCACGTGCCGTAGCAGACGGCGGGGCAGAGAGCGTTCATGGGGCAAGGGTTACAGACGCCGTCCTCGGTGGTGCAGTACTCGGTTGCTCCGCACTGGGTGCTCGAAGCACACGTGCGCGGGCGGGTGATGATGCTGTCTTCCGTTTCACCGGAGGCCGAGTCCGGGCCCTCTGCACTACAGCCCGCGAGTCCCAGTCCCAGTACGAGCGCAGGCAGGGCCCACGCTTTCAGTTTGCCAGGTCGATCTGTCATCGCTTCTCCTCCGGGTGACGATTTTGACTAACGCAGTTCAAGCGGTCGCGAACCAGCCGCTGCCGGCGCCGCCCGCCACTTACTATATCAGTTGGACACCGTTGTGCCGGTGCTCATGTTGCGCGAACAGGCCCGCTAGATCATTCCGGTCTCGGAGAATCATTTGCTTGAATGGGCTTCGTTTTCTCAGCCCGCGCGGAGGCAGCAATCGCGTGCGTGCGGCGAGCGTGCGGCCGCTCATTCAGTGCAGGATCGTTCAAGGCGCTGGTATCCAAGCGGGCTATGACCGCGATAGCGATGAACGACACACGGGTGCATGCCTTCACGAACGACGCGCTCGGCCGACATGATGCGGTTGCGCTCGCCGAGCTTCTGCGCCGGCGCGAGCTCAGCTCCGCGGAAGTGCTGGATGCGGTGGCGCAGCGTGCGCGTCGGGTCGACCCCGTGCTGCGCGGGATCGAGCTCCCGCTCTTCGATCGCCCCGTGCGCGATCCGAGGGTCGATCCCGAGGCGCCTTTCTTGGGCGTCCCTACATTTCTCAAAGACAACATCGATGTCGCCGGACTGCCGACACGCCACGGCTCGCGCGCCGTGCCGCCCGCATCGGCACCGAAGCACAGCGTGGTCACGGAGCACCTGCTCGCCCAGGGCTACACGATCGTGGGCAAGAGCCGCCTGCCGGAGTTCGGCTTCAGCCCGAGCACGGAGTTCGAGGATGAGGAGCCGACGCGCAACCCGTGGAACCCGGAGTACTCGAGTGGCGCCTCGTCGGGTGGCTCGGCGGCGCTCGTCGCCGCGGGTGTCGTGCCCATCGCGCACGCCAACGACGGCGGCGGATCGATCCGGATCCCCGCGTCTTGCTGCGGTCTCGTGGGCCTGAAGTTCACGCGCGGCAGGTTCGTGGAAGGCGAAGCCGCGCGTCTCATGCCCGTGAGGGTCGTGACCGAGGGGCTGGTCACGCGCAGCGTGCGGGACACCGCGCATTTCGTCGCCGCGGTCGAGCGCCGGTGTCGGACGCGGCGTCTACGCCCAGTAGGCCTCGTCGAAGGGCCGAGCGGAAGGCGCTTGCGCATTGGGCTCATCATCGACTCCATCAACGATAACCGGAGCTGTGACGAGACGCGCGCAGTCGTGCAGCGGGTCGCGCACGTGCTCGAGCGCCTCGGCCATCACATCGAACCGCTGGTTCCACCCGTGCTCTCGTCTTTTGACCACGACTTCAAGCTTTACTGGGGTTTTCTCGCCTTTGCGCTGAGTAAGATCGGAAGCCGAACGATGCCCGGCTTCGACCCCACCCGGCTCGACGGATTCTCGAAGGGCCTCGCGCGTCATTGCAGGCAACGCCTCGCGCGCACACCGCTCGCCATCGCGCGCTTGCGGGCCTCTCCGCTTC
>DATHEN010001155.1:0-4076 GCA_035318565.1 Polyangiaceae bacterium | reverse complement strand
CTTCTTCATGCAGGTTCCATTGGTAACCCGCCGTGAGCCGCGCAAACAAGCCCTAACGGTTGAAATTGCACGCACGCTGCACGCTACATTGGCGCACATTGCCCGCATTTCGCCCGCATTTCTCGGGGAATCGTGACTGGCCGAGCGCGAGCCGAAACGACTACCGGCGGGCGATATCGGTCGCGGCGCGCTTATCGACGTTGCTGAACGCTTCGATAACTCGTGCGTGCATGTCAAATTGTCGCGTTGCCGTAACCATGCTCATTATGCCTGCGAGCGCCGATGAGTTCGACATCTCCAGGGCGCCGGCCTCGAGATCCACGGTCGTGAGGCGCGGCGCGACCGGCGGCGGGAGTGGCGCGCAGCAGCACGTTGCCATCTTTTTCCAGGCGAGTTGGATTGTCGACGCGACGAACAACAAGCGCTAGGTCGAAGGTTCGCCGTTCACGTTCAACACGCCGTCAGCGCTGATGCTCACATCCGTCGTATCGGGGCTGATACTGAGCGGCCGGCGGACCGGACCGAGATACGCGTGCCCCTCCGAGGTCGTCACTCTGCCGTCAGCAGTCACGCGCAAGGCATTGAAGAGACGCGCCAGCGAATCGGCGGCTTGGCCCATGGCAACGTTGACGATCGCGCGTAGCCCGTCGATCTCTGCGCCCATGCCGCCGCCGGCGCACAGCTCGCGCTCGAGCTCCGCGAGTCTCACTTCAGGGAAGCTTGCTGCGAGCAGACTGTATTGCGCGTTTCAGCTTGGCGAGATCTTGCTCCAGCTTCGCTTTGAGCTTGCCGAACGATTCGAGCGTCGCTGAATCGAACGCCGCGATGTCCTTGACGATCGTCTGCCGAAGCGCGCGGATTTCCTGCATGGTCTTGCCCGCCGCCGCTTTGACCTTGGCCGGGGCTTTGGCGGCTTTCGCGGTCAACTCCCGTGCCTCCATTTCGAGCAGGGCGAGCTTGGTGCGCGCCTCGGCCTTGTATGCAGCGCGAGCCGTGGCGACAGCCTTTTCGGCGAGCTTCGCCTGCTCCTCGGAGCTTGCCTTGGCTTCGCGGATCGCGCCTTCCGCAGCGGCTTTTGCCTGGGCTGCGGCGTCGGCTGCTTCCGCCTTCAAGGCTTGGATCTGCTGATCCATGCTTTGTAGCTTGTCCTTCGCTTCGCGTTCCGCTTTGGCCACGCGCTCGTCAGTCTGACGCTGGAGCTCTTTGAGCTTCGCGTCGTCCTCACACGCCACGAACAAGAGTGCGGCACCTGCCAGCGCCGCGAGCCGTGAGATCAGCTTGTGCATGCGCGGACCTTACAACGTTTAGACCTCGATTTTGTAGTCGAGTCGATGTTCGTCGCCCGGTAGACCGCGAAAACCCCAGTCGTGTTTGGGAGTTTCGCTGATGGTGATCTCGAGGTCGTTGGCTGCGATTCCGAACACCGCTGCGACGCGCTCGAACAAAAGCTTCATCAGAGCTTTTTTCGCCGCCACGGTGCGGCCTTCGAACATGCTGATCTCGAGGATCGTGTAACGATTGGAGCGACCGGCAGGGTAGAAAAAGTCGCCTTCATCCAAGGGAAAGAAGCGATGCGCGCGTTTGTCGCGCGGGTATTGAAGCGCCTCCACGACGCAGCCGTGAATGACTTCCGAGAGCTCGCGTTTGATCGGATCGAGTTGCGATCGGAGACCGTAGATTTTGATTTGCGCCATGCAGCGCTCCGAGTATCGCGCGCTCGCTCGAGACGCCACTGGACCGCATAAATAGCGACAATCCTCCCGGACACGGCCCGTGCGTCAGAGATTTTTGACTCGCTGCGCCGTGGCTTCGTGACCCGCGTTCGCGAGGCTGTCTGTTTTTTCGGCGCTGCAGCGTGTATCTTGATGAATCACGCGCTTCGCGTTTGGGAAGAGAGCTTGTACGTGGCTTACTTCATTCGCGTGCTCGGCAGGGACTCACAGGCGGTGCCTCTCGACATCATGCGCGAAGCGTTGGCTGGCAACGATATGCCCTTCGAGCTGGGGCTCGATACGGGCAGCGAGAGAGAGTGGCTCACACTCGAGCTCCGTAGCCGAAGTCGCCGTAGCGTGGCGCGCATTCGGCGGATTTCCGTGACGGATCCGCATAGCTCGCTCGAGCTCGCGGGTCTGCTGGACGAGTTGTCGGACGAGAAACCGGAGTCGGCCGTCGCCTGGCTCCGCGAATACCTTTCGGGTGTACGCGTAGTGTACGAGCTCGAGGTGCTGAGGTGCATCGACGAGCTCTCCGGCTGGAGCCCGCTGCACGTGGTTCAGGGCGCCATTTGGGAGTGGGCGGGAGGCATCTTGCACTCCGACGGAGAAGGCTTCACCAACGAGAATGGCTACTTCATTCTGTGGCGCTTTCACGACGACGCCCACGGCCCGGGTAACATGGCCGTGCTCGAAGACGGCGACTGGATCGAATTCGAAATGGACCTCGGCAATCCCGCGCAGCGCGCAGCGTTTCTGGAAGGACGCGTGCCCGACGGAGCGCAGGAAGGCGCGCTTTCTTCACCGTGAGCTCAGCGCGCGATCTCTTCCAGCTCGCGCCGTGTCGTCTCGGGGAACGTGAGTAGCAATGCAGCCGTGCCCAGGACCGCGAGCGCGATCAGCGGCACAGTGGTGGACAGCTGGTCTGTCGCGTCGCCTCGGAACGAGTAAACGACGAACATACCCACGACCGCTCCCAGTGCCTCCATGACTGCGAAAAGCCCGGCAGCCGCGCTGCGATGCGAAGTGGGGAAGAGCTCGGCGGACAGCGCCTTCAGGATCACGCGTCCGCCCATGAAGCAAAACACGAGCGGCACCCACGCCAACGCCACTACCCACGACGAGCTGCGGTAGAAAGCGAAAGAGGCGATCGGGAATGCGGCGAGCAGCACGATTCCGACGCGCTTTCTGCCGAATAAGTCGCCGAAACGGCCAGCTGCGATGTTACCCAGGATGCCCACGGCTCCCCCGCTGATGACCATGATGGAATAGTGCGAGGGCTTCCAGCCGAGCTTCTCCTGCGTGAAGAAACCGCTGAACTGAAAGGAGGGCAGGGTTGCAGCCGCTAGCAGCACGCCGCAGAGCGCCAGCACGGCCGCGCGAAGCGGTTGCGTCACGAACAGCGCGCGCATGGGACCGAGCACTGCCGCGAACAGACTGGCCGTGACGACGCCGAGCTCGCGCTGGTGTTCCACGAAGCGTTGGCTCTCCCGAATGCGCCTCAGGAACAAGGGTAAGCAGAAGACCGGCACGACACCCACGACGTACAGCGCGCGCC
This sequence comes from Polyangiaceae bacterium, assembly GCA_035318565.1. Classification (GTDB taxonomy): domain Bacteria; phylum Myxococcota_A; class Polyangia; order Polyangiales; family Polyangiaceae; genus DATDJP01. Next base: position 806 of record DATHEN010001155.1, on the reverse strand, counting down.
AGCCGAACGGCAGCCGTTCAATCTGCGAGAACAACCCGGCGCTGAGCCCATGACCTAGCGCTCCGAGAGCGGCTAGCATTCCGGTTCCCCAGCCGCGATGCTCCGCCGGAAATTCCTCGGTGATGATCACGAAGCCGGCCGTCGTACCGGTGATGAAGAAGGTGCGGGCGAGGGCTTGCAGCACGATGAACTGCGCCGCGTTCTCTGCGAAGGCGGTTGCAAACGTCACGAGTCCGAGCGCCAGCGTCGAGAAGATGAAAATCGGTCGCCGCCCGAAGCGATCCGCGAGCGGCATGCAAAAGAAGGCGGGCAGGGCGCCTAGCCGAATCAGGCCGAGATACAGGCCCAGCTCGGCTTCGGCGATACCGAGGTCGTGCGCAATGTGCTTCAGCGCCGAAATCAGCATCGCCGAGTCGTACTCTTCGAACAGCAGCGCCAGCGCCACCACGCCGAGCAAGTTCAGTTGTCGTGTTTCGAGGCTGGCGGGCACTCTGCCGAGAACAGGCGGAATCCACCAGGGGCGAGACCGGCCTCTTTCTGGAACCATCGTGCGCACCGAAACCTAGTGCTTCGAGTCCATCGAAGCGATGGGAATTTCGAGGCCCTCGACGGGCAAGGGCCCCGAAATTCCCTCGCCAAGGAGTCGCTTGACTCGAGCACGGACTGTCATGACGTACCTCGATTCATTCGAATCGAGGTACTAGTCCTCGGCGAGAAACTCCGCGATCAAGCGGTGGGCGAGTGAGAAGGGGGGCGGCGTGAAGAAACCGCGCGGGTTCTGGAGCTCGTCCCGGGTGAACCAGCGC
>DATHEN010001154.1:0-2840 GCA_035318565.1 Polyangiaceae bacterium | reverse complement strand
ATGCCCATACCGGCTCCGTGCTCACGCATTTTCTCGGCCATCGCCGTCATGGACTCGACGACCGCTTTGCGCTGCTCTGGATCGAGCGTCTTGTGCACGCGATTCACCGCGTCCTGAATGCCGGGCACGGTGCCTTCGATGGCTTTGGTGATCTCCTTGATGTCCGCGTTCGTCTTGGCGCGATCGATCTTGCCGGCTGCGACCCCGTCCGCGACGTCATTGCCGAGCTTCTTTCCCAGCTCTTCATGTTGCGCGCCGAGCTTCTCCAGGTCGGCTTCGATGGCCGCGACCTCGGTTTTCTGCTCGGGTTTGAGCTCGAGCGACTTCACGCTCATGAGTAGCATGGCCGCCATACCGTGATGACGCCGGCCCTTGCGGCGCTCGGCGCGAGCAGCCGGACCTGACCCGACAGGGGCGTCAGCGGCCGGCGCGCTCGGCGGCGACACCACAGGCGCAGGAGCTACGGGCGCCGGAGGGCTCTCTACCGGAGCAGGTGTCTCTGGCTCAGGTTGGCTGCCACCACAGCTGGCAGTGAAAAGAGCGCACGCAACGCCGACGACGCTGATGCTTCGGAATACGGGATGAGAGTACGAGCGGTTCATTGAAAAGCCTCCGGCGCGCGAGTCTGCCACGAAGCGGGGCGTTCTCGCGGATGAGCTTTGTCGTCCTTCGACGAATCGTGGATCGGAAGCTCACGCGCCGGGGTTGTAGGGAGCAAAAGGCCGATTACACTCTGCCCCCCGCGGAGCGCCGGTCACCTTCCGCCGCGCAAACGCTAAATGCCTTCCAGCACAACCCGCTCGACGCCCTTGGTGCCAACGGGCGTTCCCAATCTCGATGTCGTGCTCGGGGGGAGGCATTCCGGAGGGCAACCTGGTGTTCGTGGTGGGCGGTGCTGGTTCGGGGAAGACCACGCTTGCAGTTCAGATCGCGATGCACTCGGCTCGATCGGGCGGCAAGGTCGTGCTCGTGTTCACGCTCTCCGCGTCCGCTGCGCGCCTCGTCAAACACATACGCGCGTTGCTCACGAGCTCCAACGTGTCCGATATGCGGCAAAACACGGCGCCCGAATTTGCTCGCCGAAGAAGAAGGCTGCCGCGCCACTGAATTGAAGGCGCGGCTGCTCAATCGCGAGCGATCTCTGCCAGCCTACAGCGAGCGGCGCGCGAGTTGCTCCGCCACCGATACGTACAACACACTGGCATCGAAGCTGCGGTGCCAGCCGATCTGGGCCCAGTGATCGGCAGCCACCTCGTCGAAAACTTCGCCCCAGGCTTGTGACTGTGCCGGCACGATGCCGTCATTGGCTCCGATCATCCGAGTCAGATACGCGTGGCCGGGCACGAGCAGCGGATTTACCGACAGCACACGCGGCTGTGCAGCACCGATGACGCTCGCGTACATCACGCCCGACGCATCCACGACGCCGCGATTGAACTCGCGCATTTGCGTCGTGGTCAGGTCGTACAGACCGTCGATGTCGGCACCGATGGCTGCCAGCATGCGGCGCAATCTGCGCCACTCGCCGGCGGCGCGCACGCAGTCAGCCAGCGGCGTACCTTGGTGCGGCGTGCCAATCGTGACGAGTGACGCCACGCGCGGGCCCAGCCCCAGATGCGCGATGGCATAACGCGCGTCGAGCCCGCCCATGCTGTGCGCGATGATGTTCACTCGCTCGGCGCCGAAGCTCTCGATCTGCCGGCACAGCTGAGCCGCGCGGACCTGAATGCCCGCCGTAGGCGAAACCCGAGCTACGTGGACGCTGTGTCCCAGTGCCTCCAGCACTCGGCGCACACCCCGAAAATACTCGGGGCGAATGTGTGCCACACCGATCGCGTGAAAACCGAAGTAACCGTGTGCCAGAACGATGGGATGGCGGGTTGCCCGCGGGCGATGCAGAACGACGAGCGGCCCGCGCGTGCTCGCGGACCCGCCGCGCGCTTCGGGCGGCTCGGAAGGATCGAGCCGCGGCTGAGAATCCCGAACCGACGCGCGCGGCAAACGTGGCCAACGCTTCGGAAGGACCAGGCCACCGCTGCGCACGGCGACGAACAGCAGCAGCGCGATCAGCGCCAGCACGAGGCCGCCCAGCAGCAGCGCCACGTCCGTCATCGCGGCGATCGCATAATGCAATGCGCTTTGCTCGTCAAATCCTCGGATACCGGCCAACCGACACCCGGCGAGCGTTGCGGACTATCTCTCAAGGATTTCGGGCGTGCGAAAACGTTTCCGACTGCCTGGTCCTCGCTGCACGCCTTGGATACACTTCGCTCGAGGGAGCTGATGTATCGGTTCGACAAGAGTCAATGGCCCATCGTGATCGTGACGCACGATTCCTCTCACACGGACGAGGACTTCGATGCGTACCTGCGCGGACTGGAAGGGCTTTTCACGAGCGGTGAGCGCTACGCTTACGTCGACGTCATGCCCGCCAGCATGACGCTCCCGCCGTTTGCTCGGATCAAACGCTTCATCTCCTGGTTCCGCGAGCATCGCGATGAAGCGGATCACTGGTGCGTCGGGGCCGCAAGCGTGATTCCCAATGCTGCCGCACGCGGCGCGGCAACTTTCTTCGTGCAAGTTACGAAATCTGCGACACCACGTTATTTCGCAAAGGACCTGCAAGACGCGCTCGACTGGGCGCGCACCCAACTTGCCGCGAATGCGCCGCGAGCAGAACGCGACGTTCGAAACCCGAGTTAGTCGCGCCCACGCACTCTCTCGCCTCGCGTGTGCGCTCTGGCAGTGCCGATCCGCCGCGGTATGAAGCTCTTTGTAACCGATCGGCCGTCCGAGGCGTACGGTAGCCGGGTTTCAAGAAAGCAAAGGGGACTCAACAT
>DATHEN010001153.1:0-2071 GCA_035318565.1 Polyangiaceae bacterium | reverse complement strand
TCGGGCGCGGTTACAAGATCGCGATGGAGACGCTGAACGAGGGACGCATCGGCATCGGTGCGCAGATGCTCGGGCTCGCGCAGGGCGCGTTCGAGTACGCCATGCCGTACATGCACGAGCGCAAGCAGTTCGGCAAAGCCATCGCCGACTTTCAGGGCGTTCAGTTTCAGTACGCGCGCGTCGCAGCCGAGATCGAAGCCGCGCGTTTGCTCGTGTACAACGCCGCGCGCCTCAAGGACGCCGGGCAGCCGTTCACGAAAGAGGCGGCCATGGCCAAGCTGTTCGCTTCGGAGGTGGCCGAGCGCACGGCGTCACTCTGCGTCGAGTTCCTGGGAGGCGTCGGCTTCACCAAGGAGTACCCGGCAGAGCGCTTCTTCCGCGACGCGAAGATCGGCAAGATCTACGAGGGCACCAGCAACATGCAGCTACTTACCATCGCCAAGCTCTTGCAGCTTCAGTACGGCCAGCGCGGCTAACGATTTTCCGCGGACTTCACAGACGCGCTCTCGCGGCCGCTCAGCCCGCGTCCGACTTGGAGTCGTCTCGGCCGGCCAAGGTCAACTTGAGCGCCCAGTCGAGCGTGCCGACGAGTTCGTCGGCATCGACACCTTTCTGCAACGCGGCACGAGCGAAATGCCGGATACGCTCGCTTCCGAGCGTCTCGATTTGAGACGAGTGGATCACGCAGGTGATCTCTGGATGGCGCTCGGCGACCAAGGCGAGCAGGGTCACGCCGTCCATGTTCGGCATGTTCAGGTCCGTGACCAGCACGTCATAGGACTGCGAACCCAGCTCTTCCAGCGCTTCTTCGCCGCTCTCAGCCGTGGTGATCTCCCAGTCCGGATGAGCCTTTCGAAGCAGGCGGCCCATGCTTCGCAGCGTCAACGGGTCGTCATCGACCAGTAGAAAGCGCGGAGGACGCTGCACGCGCCGCGATGCGCTGCGAACCTTCTTTGCGTCTCTGGAACTCATCACCGTGGCTGGTGTGCAAGAGCCTTGCCAATTGGACAGCGGCGCTCGAGCCCGCCTTGGCTCTGAAAAGGCGCTTCATTCGCAGGCTATCATGGAATGTGGGCCACAGTCCTCCGGTGTATGCGCTCGACGCGCAACTCTCGGGCGCCTCGAGCGTCACAAAACGAATTTCTCGCTGCGGGTGTAACTGGGAGCGGCTACGCGACGCGTGTTGGGGTGTGCCATGGCGCACGCCCTTCCAAAATACCGCCATCCGCTGTCATGGCTACGACCATGCCCGCGTCCGCCATGAGACTCACGAACGGCGCGCGCCAGCTTGCTTCTTTCCACACGCTTTGCCAGCGCGGGTCGCGATCCGGATCGCGTACCCACAGGCGCCCGACGCTCGTCACCCACTCGCGATCCAGCACGTCCATGGCGCCGGCGGTCAAATCCGGCCTGCCCTCGGCTACAGAGCTTTGCGCGCGTTCGCCGTCGAAACGCACCGTGACGCCCTCCGTGCCGACCAGCAGAGCCAAACCACGCTCGAGCTGTGCGGCGCCACCTACGAAGGCGCGCGTTGCCGGCGTGGGTAGCACGCTGACTTCCCAGTGCATGGGCGAGTAGACAGCCGCAAACCCTCCGCCCTCGCTGAGACGGCCCGCGAGCAGCCAGCGTGAGTCGTCGAGACGCAGCAACGCCGACAGATAAGCGACCTTCGGCAGCGGCAGCGGCTTCATCCAGCGACGCGACGCCATCGCCCACAACTCGGGCGGTGACCCGGCCCGTTGAGCGATCGCCACGAGCAGATCATCGAAGCGGCCGCTCGCGTCGAGGAACGTGACTCGCCGATCCGTAGCGCGCACCACTTCGCGCACGCCGTCCGTAGCGAACACGGCCAGGGTGCCGTCGTCGCCACCGAGCAGCCAGCGGCCGGCTTCGAAGCGACGCGCGAAGAACAGCCCGCGCGGCAAGCTACTTTCGATCTGCGTCTGTACCCAGGCGGTGCCGTTCCAGAACTCGAGACCGCGCGTGGTAGCGACGAAGCAGCGACCGTCGCCGTCCCACGCAGCGCTGCGGATCACGCGGTCGTCTCCGATCGGATGTCGCACGGTCCAGC
>DATHEN010001152.1:0-2373 GCA_035318565.1 Polyangiaceae bacterium | reverse complement strand
AAAGGATCGCCACCAGGCAGCTGGGTTGCCGTTACCGCCACCGGTGCCCGGCGTGGGGACGCTGCAGCACGAGCGGGTAGAGGTGCGCCTCGCCGAATTGAAGCTGCACATCGCACACCCGGAACTGTTGGTGCCCGCGCTGAACACAGAGAAGCTCGCCAAGGCCAAGTCAGAGCTGGTGGACCTCAAGGCACAACGTGAGTGCCAGCTGCGCGCAGACGAGGAGCGCCAGAAACAGATCGAGGGCTCCAAGATTCACGCCGCACATCAGCAGCACCAGAGAGAGCAGCTTTTAGCTAAGCAAGACAAGGCGAGCGCTGAGATTGGTCGGGAGCGGTACGCCCTCGCCGACGCATACGACGCACGAGCAAGAGCAGCAGCGCAAGGGCCAGCCATGAGCAGCGTGGAGGGGCGCAGCGGGCAGCATGTAAGTACGTGTGATCAGGGGGATATACGGGGTACCCCTGCTGTAAAAAGGGAGCCCCTTCGAGCGAGAAACCAGGGGATCCGTTCCCCAGTTTGCTCTCCGCACGCTCCAAATAGGCCCCCAATTGGGGACGAAATGGGGGAGGCGCCGCCGTGAATGCGCGCGTCGCATCACCCGAGTCGTGCACGCACGTCACTGTGTTCTCGCGCCTCGAGCTCGTAACGATCACGCGAACGATCGCTATTCTGAGCCGTCCCGGTGATCGGCCAGCGCTCGCGATCTCGTGGTTCCGCGGTCGAAGCCTGGTCACGCGGCTGCTGTGGCATGCTGATGCGCTCGAACCACTCGAGCGTGCGCTGACCGCTCAGGAATCGGGTGTTTGCGGTTCGACCGTGAGCGACCGGGGCGAGGTCCGCGTGGTCGTAGCTGTCCGCGTACAGGGCGATGATCGGGCCATCGGCATCTGGCGTGAGCTCGTGGAGACGTCCGCGCCTCTAGGGCGGACAACCTGGATCCGTGCCAGCGAGGTCGAGTTGCTGCGCGTAGCAATCGCTGAGCTCCGGAAGCGTTCATTCCCGTTCGGCGGAGCCGCGAGACACCCATGACCCGCCGACTCGGCACATCGATCGGCGCAATCTTTACGCCTCTATTTCCAAACGAAGAGCAACCAATGACCATTCGAACGTCCACACTCGCCGACAATATGACCGATGCCGAGCGCGCCGTAGCTATCGCTGAGCTCCTCGACGTTCAGCTGGAGTCAGAAGACGGTGCCGTCGCCGACCTGAACCCTGAGGTGCTGATCGAGGCACTCGAGAAATTGCTCGCTCGCGCCGCTGTCGAGGCAAACGGGGAGCCTGTCCGTGATCGCGTTGCAGACCCCGCACACGAGCCGCAAGCGGCAGGCGCTCCCACGATGATGGCTCGAACCGTTACCATTACCGGCGCCGCGGTGCTTTCGCGCGCAGGGGCAGCCAAGCTGCAGCGCGCAAGGGCCGCGGGACTCACGCGCCAGCAGGCGGTCATCGCAGTCGAGACGGGCATTACGGACTTTGCGGCCTACGCGCGCAACCTGCGCCAATTCGGCCGTTCAGGCGGTGCGCGATGACTCGCGAGGAGTTGTTGCCGGCGCTACAGCGCATTGTCGCCGCCATCGAAGACGACGATCTGATCAAGGCGCACAGCGAGACCGCGACCCTCGTCCGTGATCTCGGCGACGATGCAGATCCGAATTCGCGCATCGCTGTCGCGCTTGCGCTTGGTGTGGGCGGGCAGCTCGATGAAGCCCGTGAGCTTGTCGCCGATCTGCTTCGTGGAGATAGAGGGGCGGGGTGATGCTGTGGCGAAACCCCTCCGCGCTCGGCTTGTGAACGCGATGCTTTCGCTAGAGCGTGCTCGAATTCACAACGATCCGACCCTAGCGAACGAGGCCAGGGAAATCGTGCTGTCGATCATCAACGAGATCGATTCCGCCGAGGTGGCAGCACGCAAAGCGATCTGCGCACGTTGTCGCGGTGAGCGTATCGGCCCCGACACGACGGAGCTTTGCGAGTGGCACGGCGGGCTGCGCGAGGTGCGGCGATGAGTTTCATCTTCCACCGCGAGCGGGCTGAACGGTCTCGTCGCGAACGACAAGAGGCGGCACGCGAGAAGCGCGACCAGCGACGGCAAGCGCGGCGTGGTCCGGACATGATGACAGCGCTCGGCCAATCCGAAGTGGATGGGCTGTTGACGGCAATCGGTTGTCAGGGGCTTGCGGCTGTGTCGGCGGCAGCGCGGGTTCCGATCGAGATGGTCGAGCGTGCTGCGACTCGGGCGACCGTTCCCGCGGGCGTTGCGGACGCGATCCGCTCGGGCTTGCGGAGGATGCAGTGGCGAAAATGATCCTCGCCGTGCTGCCTCGCGCTCTCGCCGACCGGCTCCGCACTCGAATCGGCCTCGATGGT
>DATHEN010001151.1:0-2350 GCA_035318565.1 Polyangiaceae bacterium | reverse complement strand
GTTCCCGTTGTCGGCGAGGCTCGTGTTCAGGACAATCCTATCGATGCCCGGGCTGTCAGCCGAATCGAATGTGCGCACCAGCTCAGGTGCCGACCAACCTCCAGAGCCGTTCAGTCGAATGGCCCACGCGCTTCTCGCCGGCCCACCCGCGTCGGCGTCATTGAGCGACGACCACAGTACGAACGCCAGCCCCGATTGCGTCGTCTCGGCGCTCTGGATGTGCAGCTCCTGCCGGTCCGCGCCGGTCCGCGCGAGTCTGGCAGGCGCTTGCCACGCGTCGGCTTCGTTGTCGAAACGCGTTCCAACGAGCTGGCATTCCGTGCCGTCGCACGCCTCGGCGACCCACTGAATGTCGCCCTGTGAATCACGCGCAAACAGCTGCGTGTAGCCGGTGCCAGGTCGAGAGACCGCCGGCGACCACTGTCGCGATGGAGCATCGAAGCGGTACAGCGTTTCACCGACCAGCACGTGTGCCTGCGAGTCGCCGTCGAACGCCGTACGAATCCACTGAGACTGCGTGAGATCCGTCAGCTTCTGCACCGGCAACCAGGCGTTGGCAGCTCGGTCGAAGAAACGAGCGGACGCGCCGATGGGTATGGGGATTGGGAACCCACGCCAGTCGCGCTCCAGTCTCACGTCCACCCACGCGGCGATGATGTTGCCGTCGTCGTCCACACTGAATGATGGCGGCTCGTAGAAGGGCCGTGACGCGTCCGGTTCCGTACCAGCCGTGCTCCAGACGTTTTGCTGCACATCGTAAAAGCCGACCTGCGGATACTCGAACAGCAGCGGCTGGCGTTCGCCCCGTAACTGCAAACTGCCCGCGAACGGCAGTGGAGCGAGCTCGCTCCAGTTGCCCGACCGGGAATCGAAGCGTTTCCACACTGAGGCAGACCAGAGAGCACCCAACCAGAACTGCCCGTCTCGATCGCTCAGCAGCGTGAAGTCGATCGCGGCGTTCGGACCGTGGTCCGGGACGATCGCTCTCGCCGGCTGCCAGCGCTCGGACGCCGGCTCGAGCACGCTGACCATCAGGTCTTCCGGCGGCGTCCCGTCCTGCCAGAGTGCGACGGCGTGACCCGATTCAGTCACGGCCAGCTGCGTGTAGGTTCCGGGTTCTTCATCCGAGAGCACGTGCGGGGTACCCCAGCCGCATTGGCAATCCGGCGTGCCAGGTTCGCACTCGCCCCCTGTCGGCGCGCCGTCGCCGCCTTCAACGCTCGCATCGGCGCTACCGCCGTCCGGCTTGCCTGCGTCCGGGTTCGGGTGCGGCCAGGGGATGTCGCGGCATGCCCACGCCGTGCACGTTCCAACTAGAATCCAAGGAAACCAACCCATGCGCATTCGTCACGCTCCCGAGCTTCGCCTTCAGTCCGCCGGAGGCTGACAAGGCCAGCGGTTGCGAACAAGAAACATCGCCGTCAGCAACTGATGTGCCGGATCTGGCTACGGCGACTCCCACGGCGAAATTCACTCGCCGTGCGTGAGCCGGCGCTGCGCGGCGGTTGCACGAGTTACAGTGTAACGTCGTCCGCAACCCGACGGACACCGAACCACCTCTCGACCTGCCTGCCAATCCCTGACTCCAAAAAGACTTCAAAAATTCATCGCTGCTGCCCTGCCCGTGCTCGCCTGACGCAAGCGGCCACTGCTGTTCATTGACGCGGACCGTTTTCAGAGCCACGCCCAACACTTACCGCGTAAATCCTCGAGATTTTCGAGCGCTTCAATCGAGCGCCTACACCGTCCTCGAGACAAGTTAGAGTTGTGAGCTTAAGGAGACCTGAAATGGCCGAGACACTGCGTAGCCTCGCGATCGCCAGCGCCACTTGCTTGAGCCTGAGCACCTGGATCGCAGCGGGCTGCGCCACGTCGGGCGAAGACGAAGGCAATCCCCGCAATCCGCAGCCCGACGGCGGCTTTTCTGGCAGTAGCGGCAGCGGTGGCTTTTCCGGCAATGGCGGCAGCGGGCCCTTTGGGGACGGCGGCGACTGTCCCCCGATCGGTGACGGCTCCGGCCGGAGGTTACAGCTCTCTCCTTGCCCGCCTCGCGCCGGAGAAAGCGTGCACGTGAGCGGCAGCGGCTGGCCGGCGCAGGCATCACTCGACCTGCGTTTTTGCGCGCCCACAGTGGTTCCCAACGTGCCGCGCACCTGCCCGTGGTCCACTGAGCTCTCCGTGGCAGCGGACGGAACGTTCTCGACGGAGTTCCAGCCGCGCAGCTTCTTCCCGGTCAGCTACGGTGCGACAGCCTTCAACACCGAGCTGATGGTGGACTGCGGCGGAGTACCGGGCGCCTGCACCGTGGAGGTGCGCGACGTTCTCGAGGACGAGACCCGCGCGCTCAGCA
>DATHEN010001150.1:0-2042 GCA_035318565.1 Polyangiaceae bacterium | reverse complement strand
AACGCCACTGATCGATGAGCTTGCCGAACGGCAGAAACGCGATGCCTTCCAGGGCGCGCTGCATGAGCAGGTTCAGGTCGGCTTCCGCGCTGACAGCCGGTGCGCGCTCGAAGACGCCCACCTTGGCCAGGTACTCGGGCGTCACGCTGAGCGCGAGCGTATCACCGATACCTTCGTGAAAGCCGTCGTTCGCGCCCGCTTGAAATAGCGTGGGCAGATGATTGTAGTAGTGAAAGTAATAGTTGTGCCCGAGCTCGTGATGGACCGTCACGAGGTCTTCACTATTGATCTGAATGCACATCTTGATCCGCAGATCGCCGCTCATGTCGACGTCCCAGGCGCTGGCGTGACACACCACTTCGCGATCGCGCGGCTTCGAGAACAGACTGCGTTGCCAGAACGTCTCGGGTAGCGGATCGAGCCCGAGCGAGACGAAGAACTGCTCGCCCAACCGTACGAGCTTTTGCGCGTCGTAGCGTTTGGTCACGAGCCTTTGCGTGATGTTGGGCTGGCCTTTGCCCGGATACGGCTCGACCAGCGGGTAAATATTCGACCACTCCTGAGCCCACATGTTGCCGAGCAAATGCGCAGGTATCGGGGCTTTGGGTCCAATCTTGTCCGCGCCGTACTTCTTGCGGAGCCTGGCACGCACGAAGCAGTGAAGGTCTTCGTAGAGGGGCTTCACCTCTGCATACAGGCGTTCCATCTCGCGTACGAAATCGCCGGAGCTCATGTCGTAGTGGCCCGTCCAGATTTCGCCCATGTCGCGAAAGCCCAGCTCGCGCGCGCCTTTGTTGCCGAGCTCCACGAACCGCGCGTAGAGCGGCCGCATCGACACCGAAACCGTGCGCCAGCCGCGCCACGCTTCCAGGAGCAGGTCGTAGTCGCGGCTGCTAGCGAGCAAGTCACTCAACTCCCCGAGATCGAGGCACTCGCTGGTTTTGTCTTTGCCGCGGCCCTTCAACTTCGTCGAGCAGTACTTGCCTTTGCCGTACAGGCTTTCCATCTTCGACGCGATTTCCGCGAGCTCGGCGCGTTCGCGCGGGTCCGCGGGCGCGGGCAAGCCGGCAGCGTACTTGAGCAAATACAGGCTGCGCGCCGTATCCGGCTGAAGCTCGAGCCCGTCGAAGCGGCGCGCTCCGTGAATGCGACGCGTGAGATACTCCATCACGCGCTCTTGCGCTTCGGCCGCGAGCTTCTCGGTGTCGTCGGTGATGTACGTCGCTTTCACCCAATTGATGCGTTCGGCGTCGCTCCACAAATCTTTGAGCTCGGCGTTCACCATTTGCACGAACACGTCGGCTTCGGCGCTGGTTGGCCGTGCCGAAGCTCGGCCCGGCGGTGTACCCGAAACGCTGGGAGTGATGGCGCCCGGCGACGTCTCCGCACGCGGCTGCGCGCCGCCGCACGCAACGCTCAGGGCTACAGCCAGAGCCGACAGCGTATACGCCCGAAGTCGCACCCTCATGGGATCGGACTTAGCAGGGACGCGACGCGCTTGCATCACGGTAAGGGCTGCTCGAGGGACGCCATCTCGTGAATGACGATGTTGCCGACGAGCGAGTCTAGCCGCGGCGTCTCGGCCGGCGCTTGCGCCTTGCCGAGCGCGCGGACCATGTAGGGAGGTACAGCGCGAAACAAGAGCCGCACCTTGAGCCGCCCCCCGGCGAGCGTTCCGGCATTGACGGCAAATCGATAGGCGAATGCCCGCGTTTCTCCGGGCGCGAGCGGGGACAGCGCTTGTTTGTCGAAGGGTCGAACGCGCGCAATTGGACCGCCGTCGAGGTACTGCAGCACCACTTCGCGCCCCGTTTCGGCGCGCTTCAGCTTCACCTGCTGGCGTTCGTCGAGCAGCGCTTGGCCCTGAGCGTCGAGTTGAGCTTCGACCCGATCGACGAGTTGCTGCTGCAAGTTGACGAGCAGTGGGTCTGCGCTCGCGCAACCTTGCAAGAACTCGTTCATGAGGTTACTCGGGTCGTTCAAAATGCTCGCGTCGCACAGGTCGTGCGTGTGCTCGGCCAGTACGCCCGAGCTGGCAAGCC
>DATHEN010001149.1:0-2646 GCA_035318565.1 Polyangiaceae bacterium | reverse complement strand
CTGTCGTTCCTGAAAAATCCGGATGCCGAGAGCGTACGCTGGGTCGAGGCGCGCTATGAACGCGGCGTTCGCGCGAACGACTGGAACGAGCGCCATGCCAGTGCGTACGTCCTCGGCTCTCTCGCAGAAGAGCTGGCAGGCGCGGGGCGGAGCGCCGAAGCGCGCCGCATCAACGGCACGCTTCAGCGCGGTCTCAGCCAAGCGGTGAGTCCGCGCGAAGCCGCTCATGCGCTGAATGCGCTCGGCGCAACCGGCAGGCCCGAGAACCTGCCCACGATCCTCGAGTACTCTTCGAATTCGCACGGCACGGTGCGGACCGCCGCGGTGTTCGCGCTCGGCCGGCTCGACTCGCCCGAAGCCAGTCGCGCGCTCGTGGAGTTGGTGTCGGACCCGCTGGTTACAGTCCAGGCGCGCGCGGCGCGGGCTCTCGAGCGGCGCCATCTCACGAACGCGGAGCTCGATGCCATCGCGCGCGACATCCATGCCGGTGCACTCCACAAGCAGAATGTACGCGCTCTCGTCGAGATCGGTAAACGGCATCTCGCGCCATCCGGAGCGGGCGCCCCTAGCCGGACCGCGCACGCCGCAGTCACTCTGCTGCGCGCCGTGCTCGCCTCCGGCGCCGCAGATGCCGCGACCAAAGCTGCAATTCGTCGACTAATCCACAGCTGACGCCAGGCCGCGTGGCGAGTTTGCGCGAAGCGCAGCGCAAACGCCCCGTTCGCGACCAAAGCAGGGAGCCGGCTCACGCGCAGCAGCGCAAAAATCCGACGATCACTGTGTTGGCGCGGCTCGTGCTCAAGAAGCCAGCATGTTACTCCTTGCTTCGCCAATGCTCGGCCGGTCGGATAATGTAGGTGCAGAATTTTCGCCGCTGCAGCGTCGCGCGCGTCACTTCAGGTTGGCGATCGCTCTGTTCGCCGCTGCGAGCGCACTGACCGCCAGCGCCGCTGCGCTCGAACCCACGCTCACCCTGGGGCGCGTTTCTCTGGCACCGGGCTACACGCTCGCGCTGCGCGACGCGCTCAATACGGCGCTGCGCCAGGAGTTACAGGAGGCACCTCTCGCAAAGCTGCGTTCCCGCGAGGGCTACGTGCTCTCCGTACGCTTGCAGAAGCTCGACACCGTTCGCAAGCCGCGCTGGACGCAGGCGACGTGTGCGGTGTCCATTCTTCTGAAGCGGAAGAGCGATCAGACCTTGCTCGCGGTCGTGAACGGCCGAGCGATTGCGCAAGACACCCACGCTGCGGCCACGTCGACGGCACTGCGTGCTGCCGTGCACGGCGCCATGAAGAAAGTCCCGGCCGCCGTCGCGCAGCTCAATTGAGCGTTGGTCAGGCGCTTTTTGGGCTTCGCGCCCATGTCACACTAAACCATGTTCGACTGGTGGCGGCGGCTGACCCGCGCGCAAGTGCTCGCTGAGCCGTTCCCCGAAGAGTTTCGGCCGCTGCTGCTGCGGCGTGTGCCGCTGGTGCGTTACCTCGGGCAGGCGGAGCGCGAAAAGCTCGAGGCGCTGATCCGCATTTTCATCTCGGAGAAAAACTTCGAAGGGGCTGGTGGTCTCGAGCTCGACGCGGAGATGCGGGTGGCGATCGCCGCGCGCGCGTGTTTGCTGATTCTGCATCGCGTCGAGCTCGATAGCCCTCTCTATCCCGAGCTCAGTAGTGTCGTGGTGTATCCGAGCGCGTACCGTGTTCGAGAGAGTCAGCAAGACGGCTACGTGGTGATCGAAGGCGACCAAACGCGACTGGGCGAGTCCTGGACGCGCGGAGTCGTGGTGCTCGCCTGGGATGCGGTGCTGGCGGGGGCCGCTAATCAGCAAGATGGCCACGACGTCGTGCTGCACGAGTTCGCCCATCAACTCGATGCCGAGGACGGTGCCATGGACGGAACGCCCGAGCTCGATGACCGGCAACGCTACGCAGCCTGGTCACGCATCGCTGGAGCGGAGTTCGCGGCGCTGCGCGATGCCGTGGACCGCCACCGGAAAACCACGATTGATGCCTACGGAGCCGAGAGCGCGCCCGAATTTTTCGCGGTCGTCGTCGAAACCTTCTTCGAGAAACCAGGGCAGCTCGAGCGCGAGCATCCCGACCTGTATCGAGAGCTCGTCGCGTTCTTTCGCTTGGATCCCGCGGAATTGCAGCGCGCCTAATAGGCCGAGACCGTGGTGTGCCAGCGCTCGGCGCGCTACGCTTTTGCGTGATGCCGATCGACAACGGAGATCTCAAGCGTGTCTGCGCCGAACTCGACGACAATGGCTATGCGTTGTTTTCGGGAGCCATCCCCGCGAACGAGATTACCGAGCTGCGTGAAACGCTCGTACGCGTCGCCGCCGAAGAGATAGAGAACGAGAGCGACTACGTCTACGAGAATGGATCGAACCAGCGAGTCTGGGCGCTGCTGAACAAGGGCCGCGTATTCGAAGCCATCGTGCAGAACGAGACCATCCTGAATGGGATCGAACACCTGCTGGGGCGCAATTTCCTGCTCTCCAACGTGAACGCGAACATCGCCGGCCCCGGCGGGCAGCCCATGTTCTTGCATTCGGACCAGGACTACGTTCCTCCACCGTTTCCAGCGTACGCGCTCGTCGCCAACGCCATCGTGTTTTTGGACGATTTTACCGTGGACAATGGCGCCACT
>DATHEN010001148.1:0-3278 GCA_035318565.1 Polyangiaceae bacterium | reverse complement strand
CGCTGGGTCTCGCTTTCGTAGCGGTCCTCGCTCGTCGGGCCGCAACTCACGCAGGACCAAGCGGCTATCGCAAGGGCCGCAAACGGACCGCAAATTGGCGCGCGAACGCCTGAAGTTGGCGTCATACGACCCTTGTAGCAGCAAAAGTCCCTGCATTTACGAACAGCAGCGTCGTGATCACGAACGCCGGGTCCGGACATTGGCTGCGCTGGGGGGGCACAATTCTGCTCTTCAACCCGAAACCAGAAACGGCCCGGTCACCTCGTAGGTAATACCCGTCGCGGCGTTGCCCGTGGGCGCGCGCTGAGAGCTGAAATACAGGCGCTTGCCGTCCGGGCTCAGGGCGGGCCCCGTGATCTCGCTGTCCGCCTGCCCGGCAATCTGCACGATGGCCTTGATGCTGCCGTTCGGAAGCAGCGCGACAATTTGCATGTCCCCGCCGTCTTCTGCGACGAGCACGTCTCCCATCGGAGAAACGCTGATGTTGTCGACGCCCCTCAAAATCGGATTCGAGGAGGTGGCAACGTCGTAAAGTACGCGCAACGTCGAGGTCGAGACCTCGTACGCCCAGATGCGGTTGTCCCCCTTCGTGGAAAAGTAGATCACCCCGGCGTGATACCAAATCCCCTCGCCGCCCCTGAAAACCGTGGCGTCCGCTACCTGCAAGCGCGTGGGGGTCAGAAACCCGGACGGATCGGGCACGGCTTTCCATTGAACTTTGTTGTCGGGTTGCACCACGGCAACTTCTAGCCGGCCGCTCGTGAGATCGGCGTAGCCACCCGAGGTGAGCCGACTCGGAACGTACCGGTACAAGCGACCGTCACCCTCGTCTTCGGTCAGGTAGAGGTGTTGGTTGATGCCGTCTACGGCGACGGCCTCGTGTTTGAACCTGCCGAGCGCAAGCCGCGGAACGGCCGCTTCTCGTCCTGTGGGATCGCACTCGAGCACGCGCCCGTTGCCGACTTCCTCGCAGGTGAGCCAGGTGCCCCACGGCGTTTTGCCGCCAGCGCAGTTCACGTTGCTGGCCTGACAAATGGGATAGGCGCTCTGCAGCGCTCCCGAAGCGTCGAACCCGAGCGCGCCCACTCCACCCACGAACGGCAGCTCGGAGTTGGACACGTAGATCCAGCCGTTGTCCGGCATCGCATACGTGGCTCCGCCGTCGGGCGCGCCGTGCCACACGTAGCTCGATCGCGACGTGGGTGCCTGTCCGGCGCGCGCCACGATGCGCGCCGAAAAGCCCTCTGCCACCTGCACGCCGTTGCTGTCCGGCGCTTTCAGAGGCCCGATGTTCGCGAAGTTCGAGACCTGCGGGGTACACCCGAGCATGAGCTCGGGCGCGAAAGCCGCGCTCAGACCCAAAAACGATTGTTTGAGAAACGCCCTGCGCGGCAGGTCGTTTTCCACGCACTGCCGCTCCCGAAATCCCGAATGCGCCCGTCCCATGCACGAGGCTTAAGCCAGTTTCGCCAGCGACTCTTGGACGAAACGGCTGCGCGCCGCAGCGCGACACGCGAATCGAGCCGCGCGGGAAACATCGCATTACAGCGCCCGGATCGAACGCGTGAGAGGCGCTGTTGCGCGCTCATGGGCGCGAGGCTACTGCCAACGAACTTTTACAGGAACACACGATGAATCGCCTCTTGGTCACGGCACTCCTTCCTTCATTGATCGCGCTCGGCAGCGCCTGCTCGAGCGACGATGACGATCCCGAGAACACGGAAAAGTACGTCGATCCGGGCACGCAAGAGTGGGCGCCGGTAGCGCGCGATCGCGTCGCCGAAGAGTGCCGGCTCGACCCGGCCCTCCTCGAGCAGATCGACGGCGAGCTGAACCTGGCCTGGGGCATCGTGCGCTACGGCAAGTTGTGCCACGAGTTTTATCCCAAAGGCGAAGCGCAGATCACCGAGCGCCAGGAAAACTTCAGCGCGACGAAAACACTGGGTGCAACCGTAGTCGGAATCGCGGCCCACGAAACACGCAACTTCGAGCGCAGCGGGCGCAAGACGGGTCCTATCTCCGACCTCGATCGCGTCGATCACTGGCTCGATGAATTCACGTTCAACAAGAACGCCCACCTGGCCCACGTGCTCGGCATGGTCGGGCACAATGCAGACTTGGGCCTCGGCAAGAAGGTCTACGCGTACGATGCCGGTGGAACCGTTCAGATCAATCGCCTGAGCGACATCGTGAACACGGCCATCGCCCAAGATTCGGCTCGGCTCGGCGCGAACATCGAAGAGTTCACGCAACGCTTCTTGTACGAGCCGCTCGGCATGCGCCACTCCGTGTGGACCAACGGCGAGCCCAACAAGAACTTCGCTTTCACCTGGCAGAGCCCGCTCCGGGATATGATGCGGCTCGGCCTCTTGCTGCTCAACGACGGCGTGTGGAACGGCAAACGCGTGCTCGGCTCGGAGTGGGTGTACCGCATGACGCACCCGTCATTCGAAGACGCCAACACGGGCTACGGCTACCTGACCTGGCTGCAGGCGCGTTCCAACTGGATGATCGGCATCGCAAGCGCCACGGAGAAGATCATGAATCCGATCGATCCGTGTCAGCCCGCGGCATTGCACCGCGAGTACCCCCATGGCCTCTCCGAGTCACCCGACTGTAATTACGCGGACGGCAACTGCAGCCAGAAATACGACGTGGGCGTGTGGCACGCCAACGGACTCAATGGCCAGCTGATCGTGGGTATGAAAGGACTCGACATGGTGCTGGTGGTCAAAGACTTCCAGAACGTCTCTATCGTCGCACATGCCGGCGGATTCTGGCCGCGCGTACGGCGTGCCGTGATCGCGCTCGATCCGAAGTACGCCGGCGATGAAGCCGCCTTCTGCGAGGCCTACGGCAACAACGACTACGCGCCCGACCTGCGCTGAACGCCGCGCGCGATCGGGCATGGATTGGAACGCCGCACGGCTTCTCGCGTCGGTTTCGTGGACAAGAGTCGCGCGCGGCGCTGAGTATCACTCGGAGGTCAGCGGTACATCGAGTCTATCAGGGGCGTGTACTTTTTCTCGACGATGTTCCGGCGCACCTTGAGCGTGGGTGTGAGCTCGCCCTCGTCTCTGCTGAGCGGCCGATCCAGGACGCGGAACTGCTTGACCGCTTCCACGTGGGTGAGCGTGGCATTCACTTTCTCGACCTCTTCGCCGATGAGCTTCGTGACCGCTTCGCTCTTGGCGAGCTCTGCGTACGCCCCGAACTGCACGCGCTGGGCCTGCGCCCAGGCTACGAGGTTGTCTTCGTCGAGAATCACGAGCGCCGTG
>DATHEN010001147.1:0-5213 GCA_035318565.1 Polyangiaceae bacterium | reverse complement strand
CGCCAGGGCGGCTACGTATTCCTGGCGCGCACGCGCGAGCAAGCGCAGCGGCTGCAGCAGAGCATCGAGCTACAGCGTCGCTGCGGGCTCGTCACGCGCTGGCTCGAGCCGAAGCGGCTCACGCGCGTCGTGCCGGAGCTGCGCCTGCAGGGCGTGCTAGGTGCCAGCTTCAATCCTTACGATGCCGTGGTGTTCCCCTGGCCGTTCGTGTGGGGCTACGCGGAGCACGCGCAGGCACTGGGCGTGGAAGTGTGCCCGTTCACTCGCGTGATCGGCATCGAAACGCGCGGGCGCAGCATCACCAAGGTGCACACCGAGCGCGGTGCGATCCGCACGCACGTGCTGGTGAACGCCGCGGGCGCACACAGCCCGAGCATCGCGAAGTTCGTCGGCATCGAGCTCCCCACCGAACCGCACCGTCACGAGATCTGCTCCAGCGAGTCGCTCAAACCCTGGCTCACACCGCTCGTCGCGGACCTGAGCAATGGGCTGTACTTTTCCCAATCCACACGCGGCGAGATCGTCGGCGGTGTCAGCAACCCGCACGTGCAAAGCGGCGACGGCCAGCACTCGTCGTCGACCTTCTTGGCGCTGTATGCGCGGGCGCTGCTGCGCGTCTGTCCGCTGCTCGGAGCCGTAAAAGTTCTGCGCCAATGGGCCGGTTTGTACGACGTCTCACCCGACAAGAACCCCGTGCTCGGTCCCGTGGACGAGCTCGATGGCTTCTTTCTGGCGAGCGGCTTCATGGGTCACGGCTTCATGATGGCGCCGGTGATTGGCAAGCTGCTCGCGGAGCACATCGCCAAGGGCACGCGCTTGCCGCTTCTCGATCTCTGGAACTTGCGGCGCTTCAAACAAGGCCGGCTGCTCGACGAGGGTCTCACCATCGGCTGAGCGCGCGCCAGAGAACGCGTAGCTGCGGACAGGTAAGGCAGTGTGTGCGTGAGAACGACTTCACCCGGTACCGGACCGCGCAGCGGTATTGATGACGAAGCGCAGCGAACCTTGACGCACAGCGTCAGTCACTGTCTTTCCTTTGACAGGTTCGCGGAATGCAGCGTACGGTGGAAAAACCGGAAACTGTGGGAATTGAGGGTATTTCCCAGCCTGCACCGCGAATTCAACCGACGGCGCGCTGCCCTTCGGCGCGCGCTCTCAGTGGAGGAATCCTGAACAATGCTCCGCTCCTCGCGCGCTCTCGTATCCCTGCTCCGCTCCTTGACGTTCGGCACGGCCGCCACGCTGGCGAGTGCGACTCTGGTGACCAGCGTCGTAGGCTGCAAAGATGAAAGTCAGCCTGAATACTGGGTAGACAAATTGGACGACGCGGCCTGGCGGGCGCGTGCAATCCAGCGGCTCGAGCAGTTCTTCGAGGACGCGCTCACGAAGTCCAACAAGGACCCGAACACCCCCGAGGTGCAGGCGCTGCTGAACAAAGTGGTCGATCCGCTGACGAAGGCGTACGTCGACAACTACGCGGAGCTCGACACGAAAACGCGTGTCTCTCTGATCAAGGTGCTCGCGTCGCTGCGCGACAAGCGCACCGAGCCTGCGCTCAAGAAGGCCTTCGACGAGTTCGCCAAGAAGCCTGCGACCCAGAAGGACGACGCCGACATCAAATGGGCGGCGCGCGCCGCCACCGATTTGAAGCTGCCTTCCCTGGGCGACAGCCTGCTCCAGGCTTTCTTGAAGCTCAAAGCGCACACCATGCTGGGCGGCATCGCCTACAAGGACGTGAACGAGGCGATGGTAGCCATGCCCCAGGCCTCTTGGGGCGGTCCGCTGCGCACCGCGCTCGAGCCCGTGATTTCGGCTCCCACCGGCAAGACCGACGCCGCGGAGAAGCTAGACGACTATCGCGACCAGCTGTTCTGGCAGACCACGGCGGCCGAAGTACTCGGTATCCTACAGGACGGGGCGGCCGTCGAACCGCTCCTGCGTGTCATTCTGGACCCCGGCAAGGCCGACGTTCATCCCACCGCCTTGCTCGCGTTGGTGAAGATCGGGAAGCCAGCGGCCGAACGCGGCGTAAAGCTTCTCAAAGGCGAGGACAAGGCGCTCGTGGAGTTCGCGGGCAAGCGCATCCAGGAGCTCACCAAATCCAAGGAAGCCCCCAAAGATCGTCCGTACGTGCCAGTGGCAGCGCTCGTGCTCGGCACCATCGGCCGTCCCGAATCGATTGGTCCGATGGTGAACGTGCTCAAGACCGAGGACAAAGAGATCAACAAAGCCGTGATCGCGCGTGAGCTCGCCAAGATCCCTGCCACTCCGCAGTCGAAGGAGGCCTTCAAGGCCGCCTTCGAGAGCATCTCGCTCGACACCACGGTGCCACCGGGTGCCAACGCCTTGCAGATGCTCGCTGAAGCAGCGGGCATGTTCTACGACCCCGGCATGATCGACTGGCTGCTGGGCCGCGCCGAAGCCACACGCGGCGCCGGCGACGACAAGAAGGCTCTACAGACGGCCATCACCATCACGATCCTGAAGCTCGCCAAGCCGAACCAGCTGGCTTCGGCCAAGCGCGCCGTGGCCGCGTACGGAACGCAGCTCGAGAAAGACCTGTACGCGCAGGTGGAAAAGCTGCTGAAGGCCTGCGGCGATAGAACGTCGTGCTACCTGGCAGAGGTCGAAAAGGGCGAAAATCAGGACCAAAAGAATCAGTTTGCGGGCATCAAGGCCGCCTACATGATCGCCATGCTGGGCAACGAACAGTCGCGGGACGAGTTGATCCAGCGGCTCGACGCCGTGGAGAATGCCGCCGTGCGCTACTCGTCCGCGGCCGCCATCGACTACCTTTCTCCGAAGGGCTCGAAAGACGCGGCCGGGAAGCTCAAGACGATCATCAACAAGAACAAGCAATCTGCGGATAGCAACAAGATCCAGGGCGACGCGCCCTTGAAACACGTGATGTACCGCATCGAATCGCGCGCCGGCTGAGCGCTGGCTTGCGCTCGCCCGCATGTTCACGCTGCGCATCGAGGTCCTGTCGGGTGCCGGCGCCGGGCGCGTGTTCGAACCAGAACGCGAGGTCGTTTGCATCGGTCGGGCCCCGAGCAACGACCTGCAGCTGGACGAGCCACACGTTTCCGGCGAGCACGCGCGGATCCTGATTCGGCAGCGAGACGTGATGCTCGAGGATTTGCGCAGCACCAACGGCACGAACTTACTGCGCGCCGGCCAGCGCGTGCCTCTGCGCGAACCGGCGACGATGAGCGTGGAGCTGCAGTCGGATGACGTGATCGAGCTGGGCGGGGAGGGCAACGAGAGCACCTCGCTGCGGGTCTCGATCCGAGAAGAGCAGGAGCCCGAACACGTCGTCGAGGTCAAACCGATCTCGGAGTTACCCAGTCACACCGGCTCGGTCGAGCGCGACCGCGCCGTGCTCAAGACGCTGCACGGTGTTCAGGCCGCCATCGCCACGGCGCAGACCCTGGACACCGCGCTGCTCGCCGTGGCCGATGCCGCGCTGGCCGTCGTGGAGCGCGCCACGCACGTGACCGTGGTGCTGCGCGACGAGGCCGTGGACGAGGACGCGGCGCTAGACGGCGCGTTCGTGCCCGTCGTCACGCGCGTGCGTGGGGCGGCGGGGCGCCCCGAAGCGCCGACCCAGCCAGTGCCCGTCACGCGCAGCATTTTCCGCAAAGTAGTGCGGGAACGCGCCGCGGTGCTCGTCGCGGATGCGCCTCAGGAGTCGTTCAGCTCGGAGTCGTTGCTGGGCGCGAGCATCCGCAGCACGCTCGGAGTGCCGCTCTGGAGAGGCGACGAGATCCTGGGCGTGCTTCAACTCGACAACCGGGACAGCCCGGCCATGTTCGACTCCACGGATCTGGACGCCGTGGGCGTGCTGGCCGCCAATGCCTCGCTGGCGATCGCCAACATGCGCCTGATACGCAAATTGAGCTTGGCGGAAGAGCAGCTCAAGAAGGAGAACTCTTACCTCAAGGGACGCGAGCGCGAACGCAGCGGAGAGCTCACGATCATCGGTGAAAGCCGCGCCATGAAGCAGCTCATGACGCAGCTCGACAAGGTCGTCGACACGCGGGTGACGGTGCTGATCGAAGGCGAAACCGGCTCCGGAAAAGAGCTGATCGCTTCCGCCGTGCACTATCGATCGCGACGGCGCAGCAAGCTGTTCGTGGCGCAAAACTGCGCTGCGCTACCCGAGAACCTGCTCGAGAGCGAGCTCTTCGGCCACAAACGCGGCGCGTTCACCGGCGCCTCCGAGGAAAAGAAGGGGCTCTTCGAGATCGCCGACGGCGGCACGTTGTTCCTCGACGAAGTCACGGAGATGCCCGCGCCGCTCCAGGCCAAGCTGCTGCGCGCTCTGCAGGAAGGCGAAATCCGTCCACTCGGCGCCACGCATACCAAGCACGTCAACGTACGGATCGTGGCGGCCTGCAATCGTGACCTCGAGAAAGAGGTGCGTGCCGGACGCTTTCGCGAAGACCTGTATTATCGACTCAAGGTGTTCCCGATCCGCGTGCCTCCACTGCGCGAGCGGCGCGACGACGTGGCCCTGCTCGCCAGCCACTTCCTCGAGCGCTACACCAAAGAAATTGGCAAGGGCGTGGCCGGCTTCGCGCAGGAAACGCTCGAGCTCTTGGCCAGCTACGACTGGCCCGGCAACGTGCGCGAGCTCGAAAACGAGGTGCAGCGGCTGGTGATCCAGGCCGACGCCGGCGCGTTCCTCACGGCCGATCTGCTGAGCGCGCGCGTGCGCCGCGTGGAGGGCATCGTGGCACAAGCCGGCAGCGTGAAGGGCACGCTGAAGGAAATGGTAGAGCAGGTCGAGAAGTACTTCTTGATCGAGGCGCTGCGCGAGCACGGCAACAACAAGACGAGCGCGGCCAAGGCGCTGGGCATCACCCGCGAAGGCCTGCACAAGAAGCTCCGGCAGCTGAAGATATCTTCTTAGCTCCGCAATGCGCTGATCGTCTGCAAGAGTTCCTGGCCGTGGCCCTTCGGCGTCACGTCCGGGAACACACGCGCGACCTTGCCGTTCTTGTCGATGACGAAGCTCGTGCGTTTGGCGCGACCCGACAGCACCGGCACGCCGAACGCGCGCGCGATGGCATGATCCGTATCGACGAGCAGCAGGAACGGCAGCTGATGCTTTTCTGCAAACGCCTGGTGCGAGTCTTTGTCGTCCGACGACACTCCCAGCACCACCGCCTCGTGTTTGCCGAGCTCGGCAGAGAGATCCCTGAGCTCCT
>DATHEN010001146.1:0-5320 GCA_035318565.1 Polyangiaceae bacterium | reverse complement strand
TCGCGCTTCGTCGGCCCGGAAGCGCATTGCGCTGCCTGGCGAGGACAGGTACTGAATTCCCTCGCTACGAGGAGCTCGATGCCCATCTATTCTTCCCGAAAGTCTCTGACTCCGCTGCTACGCCCGCAAATCATCGGCCGTCGTCAAGCGCTGCAGAGCATGAGCACGGCGGCTCTATCGTTGCCGATCTTGGGCGCGAGTCTGGGTTGCGGAGCCGTCGGACCAGGCACCGGTGGTGCGGGCGGTACCGCAGGCACCGGCGGCACCGGCGGCACCGGCGGCACCGGCGGCACTGGCGGCTCGGGTGGCGCGACGAGCGGGGCTGAGGGAGTCGATCCCACGATCTTCGCTAGCGTCGCCAGCTGCACATTGACGACGACCGACATCGAGGGGCCGTTTCTGATCGAAGACAACGAGGTTCCAAACGACATCGGTCTCGTGCGCAGCGATATTCGCGACGGCCGCGCCGGCTGCGAGTTTCGTCTGTACTTCCGCCTGCTCGACGCACGCAGCGGCTGCGCGCCCATTCCAGGTGCAGAAATGTACCTGTGGCACTGCGACGCGGACGGGTTCTACAGCGGCTTCAATGGTCAGAATCCGGCTGCTCCGTACGCGGGTCCATTGAACCCCGCGCCGCAGAATCTGGAGCGCTTCTGTCGCGGCATTCAGGTCACGAACCAGCATGGCATCACGGGCTTCAAGACACTGTACCCAGGTTGGTACGCCGGCCGTCCCATTCACATGCACGTGCTGGCGCGTTTTCCGGGGGCTCCAGTTCGAATGATCACGACTCAACTCTATTTCCCGGCCGCATTCACCGTGGACGTTCACACGACCGAACCCGCTTACGTGGCTCGCGCCGCGAGCATGCCCGCCAGCAGTCGCAACCCGCCGGGAGGTAACCCCGCAATGCCCAGCCTGACACACACACCGGGGCTCGCTCTCGGCACGCTCAATGTGATCGTCAACCGCATCTAAGCTACGACGACGACCTTCGCTCACCACGTGGGCCCGTGGAGAACACGTACCAATCACTGCCTTCTTGGGTGATGAACGGATCGTGAACGTTCACGTCTGGAGCGTCCAGAAGCCCTCGCACGCCGGGACTGCGGTCCCGCACGCCAGCAACATCGCGCAAGCGGCGTCTGTTCTTCTCGAAGCTTCTCAACCCGCGAAATCTTCGCGCAGGCTCGCGAGCGTCGCAGGCGAAAGCTCTGCCTCCACGCTGTATACCGCGTGATCGACGCCGATGGCGGCGCGCCCGCTGCCCCGCCGTAGCGCAGCGCTCTGTGCGTCGCTCAGCGGAAACTTGAGGTAGTGGACGGCAGTCGCGCGGTCTTCGCGATCGCCGCGCTTGGGACCGACTCCGCTCGCGCGCTCGCCGTTCACGTCCACGTAGAAGCGCGTCTCCACCCCGGCCAGCGCCTGCAGCATGCGCTCGCGTTCCTCCCGCTCCGGATACTCGATGAACACCGTCGCCGAGAGCTCGTCTGCGCCGGGCACGAGTTGATTGTACGTCTCGAGCTCGTGCTGAATTTGCGCCTCGACGCTGATGCGCTCGGTGCGGAGCATCTCTTGAATCTGAAACAGGACCGTGTCCCGATTTTCGAACAGGACCGTCATGTTGGGTCCGAGCGGCATGCGGCGCGCTCGCTTCGCTTGAATGATGCGGGCACGAAAGCGTTCGCGAATTTGCTCGTAGGCGGCGAGGCCGAGCAGTTCGCCGCGTTCCACTCGTTTCATGATGTGCTCCACGCGGGTGCGTCAGAACCCATAAGCTCGCGCGAGTGCTTGGATGGGATGCAGGGCATGTTCACCCGTCTCCTTCAGGATGCGCAGACCGGCGAGACTGCAGTCTCCGACCACGATGTCGTGCTCCTCGGCCTCGATGGCCCGCGCCAGTTTCTTACCATAGCGCGCTCCCTCTTCGTAGAAGGCCGCCTTCATGCCCCAGGTGCCGTCCACGGCAGAGCAGCGCTCGATGACGTGCACTTGCGTATTCGGCAGCTGCGACAGAACGCGAGCGCCCGGAAACGCGATCTTCTGTGCGCGCAAATGGCATGCTGCGTGATACGCCACCTTGCCGAGGCCGGCTTGGAAGCCCTTGTTCAGAGTGCCTTTCTTGCGCAAACCGTCGAGAAACTCCATGAGGTCGAGGATGCTCGCAGCAACCGCCTCGGCGTTCGGGCTCGCCACGTACGTGGGTAGCTCTTTGCGCAGGGTGTAACTGCACGTCGGTCCCGGCACCACGACCTTGTGACCCGCTCGCACGAAGTCGATCAATGCCGCGACGTTGTGCTCCAGCTTGCGCTGCGCAGCGCTGACGTCCCCGCCGTCCAGATTCGGCATCCCGCAGCAGGTGCGCCCTTCGGGCAGACGAACCGCATAGCCGTTGCGTTCCAGCACGCGCACGGCGGCGCGCGGCACCTCCGGGAAGTTGTAGTCACCGTAACAAGTCGGGAAGAGCACCACGGTTCCCGCTTGGCCGGCTTCGGGCTCCGGACTGTGCTCGGCGAACCAGGCTTCGAAGGGCTGCCGGGCCAGCGGCGGCAAGGGAAACTCGGCCGAGATTCCGCTCACCTTTTCCGTGACCTTGCGCAAGAGCCGCTCCTTGTTGACGAAGTTTGCGAGCGGCGCGAGCGCCCCACTCGCTGCTTTGCCGAGAAGCTGCGGCTCACCCAAAATTCGATCGACCAGCGGGATGCCGTCGCGGCGCGCGCGCTGCGCTTTCTCGCGCGCCATCAGACGCGGAAAATCGAGCAGCTCGCGCGCACCCTCGTCCGGCGTGTACGGGCACTTGATGTAGCAGAGCTTGCATTGCCAGCAGTGGTCGCTCACCGCGCTGAACACGCCGGCTTCGAGCCGCTCCGCGCCTTCTGCTCGGCCCGCTTCGACCTGCGCGTCGATGGCCTCGAACAAAATCGGAAACGAGCCGCAGTAGGTCACGCACATCCGGCATTCGTGACAAATCTGGAAAGTGCGCCGGAGCTCGCCCTCCAGATCACGCGGATCCCAGTAGCGGTCGTCGTGGGGATCCCAGACCGGCTTTCGTTTCGGCTCGCGCGCGGGAAGGTCGCTCATTCATGCTCCGCGGGCAGGCCAAAGCCGTCGCGCGCTCGCGCGCGCAGACGACACCGGACTGCCACCAACCGGGACGGCGGAAGCGGCGTTTCGACGCCGCTAATTTCAAATAGTGCCGAGCGTGTCGGCTGCCTTGGCAAAGCGGCCGGCGTGGCTCTTTTCGGCTTTCGCGAGCGTCTCGAACCACTCGGCGACTTCTTCGAAGCCCTCGCCACGAGCGGTTTTTGCCATGCCCGGGTACATGGTCTCGTACTCGTACGTCTCGCCGGCAACCGCGCTGCGAAGATTCTTGAGAGTGTCGCCAATCGGCTGGCCCGTGGCTGGGTCGCCCACTTGCTTCAAAAAGTCGAGGTGGCCGTGCGCATGCCCCGTTTCACCGTCGGCCGTGTCCTTGAAGAGGCCTGCCACCTCCGGGTAGCCTTCCACGTCAGCGACCTTCGCGAAGTACAAGTAGCGGCGGTTCGCCTGCGACTCGCCCGCAAACGCCTCTTTGAGGTTCTCGTGCGTCTTGGTTCCTTCGAGCTTGGGCATGACTTCCTCCACGTGTGCCTCGCCGGCACACGTGAGTATTAAGAGCCACATTCCGGCGTCCGTCACCCGAATTTGTGTCTAGCGCCGCCGCGTCGATTGCTTTTCCGCACGCTCCGCGCGGCCCTTTCCCTGCGCGCGCGGCCTGAGCACAGAGCTGTGGGGCGACGGTGATTGCGAAAGCAGCCGCTCACTGAGCCGCGGTAGGCCCCAGCCCCTTGCACAAAACCTGCGGGGAACGTCTTTTACGGGCTGGTAAGGCTTCATCTGAACGAGCTCGGGAAATGCGAACGGTACTGGCCAGCAGCACGCGCCCGAACGCCCGGACAGCACGATCCAGGCCAGCGGGTCTCCCTCGGATTTCGAAGGGTTGGCTCATCGCGGCGTCCAGAATTCGACACAGCACGCGTCCGGCTCACAGGACAGGTGATCGGGTTCCCGGACGGGGCTCGACTGCTCTTTTTCGACGTTTTCGTGGCTAAAACGCCACGGCATGTTCCCTGCAGGAAAGGGGGGGCCCACAAATCCCCTCCCGCCCACTGGCTGAAGCTCTGGCATTCTCCGCACGAGCGGAGAGCGGATGCAGGAGGGCCTGAAGGTACTCGTCGTCGACGCCGATCGTGGCAATGCCCAAGAACTCAGCGTGCTGCTGCGCGCCGCTCAGGTCGACGTCGCGTACGCGACGAGCCTGGACGAGGCTTTAACCGCGATCGACGCGCTCTCGTGCGACGTGGTGTTGAGCGAGCTGTCGTTGCCCGGCGCGGGCGGACCCGACCTGGTCAAGCGCCTGTGCGACCGCTATCCGGAAGTGCCCGTGGTGCTCGTGACGAGCGACGCATCCGCAGAGGAAGCGATGGAGGCGCTGCGCGCCGGCGCGTTGGATCTGCTCTTCCGGCCCGTGCGCGCCGAGCAGTTGTCGTTCGTGCTGCACAAGGCTTTGGCGGCCGTCAAACGCCGCACGGATTACTCGCAGCCGCTGTCCGCCACCGACCAAGCCGTGTTCGGCGACTCGCACGCGATGCAGCAAGCCACTGCCACGCTGCGGCGCGCGGCGATGAGCAACGCGACCGTGCTCGTGCGCGGCGAAAGCGGTACCGGCAAAGAACTCTTCGCGCGTGCCATTCACGACTTGAGCGCACGCGTGGCGCAGCCATTCGTGAAGATCGATTGCACGTCTCTCCCGGAAAATCTGCTGGAAAGTGAACTGTTCGGCTACGAAAAAGGCGCGTTTACCGGCGCCGTGGCCAAGAAGCCCGGCCGGGTCGAGCTCGCCGACCGCGGCACGCTGTTTCTGGACGAGATCGGCGAATTGCCGAGCGCGCTACAGGCCAAGCTGTTGCGACTCCTGCAGGACCGCGAGTTCGAGCGCCTGGGCGCGACGCGCGTCATGAAAGTCGACGTGCGCGTGGTGGCAGCAACGCACCGCGACCTCGAGAGCATGACCGAACGCGGTCAGTTCCGACAGGACCTGTTCTATCGACTCAACGTGATCCCGCTCTGGCTGCCGCCCTTGCGCGCGCGCCGTTCGGACGTCGATCAACTCGCCTCGCACTTCTGCGCCCGCTTCGCCGAGGCCAACGCCAAGGGTGACGTGCGGCTGAACGCCGCCGCGCTCGCCGTCTTGCGCGAGCAGCGCTGGCCCGGCAACGTGCGTCAGCTCCAAAATTTCATCGAGCGCTTGGTGGTCCTGAACGACGGCCCGACCTTGAGC
>DATHEN010001145.1:0-2788 GCA_035318565.1 Polyangiaceae bacterium | reverse complement strand
TGCTCGGGCGCCATGTACTCGGGCGTACCGAAAATCATGCCCGTTCGCGTCAAACGCCGGCGCTTGGGCTCGGTCTGCGCGGCCTCTTCCGGAGAGCGCAGCTGAGCGATCCCGAAGTCTACGATCTTTACGATCTCCTCGCCGTCGCCCGTGCGCTGAATGAACACGTTCTCGGGCTTCAGATCGCGATGCACCACGCCGCGTGCGTGGGCGGCGCCGAGCGCGCGGCAGATCTGTAGGGCGATGCGTACGCCGCGCTCGGGATCGAGAGTGCGCTGGCGCACGAGCTCGTCGGCGAGGTCATTGCCTTCGAGAAACTCCATCGCCAGAAAGAAGCAGCCGTTGTCGAGGCGACCGAAGTCGAACACATCGAGCACGTTGGGGTGCTTGATGCGCGAAGCGCTGATCGCCTCCTGCTGAAAACGCAGCACGATATCCGGCTTCGTGGAGTACTCGGGCCGGAGCACCTTCAAAGCCACCTTCTTTTCGATGGCTTCGTGTTCGGCCAGATACACCTGGCCCATCCCGCCCTCGCCGAGCAGGCGCAGCACGCGAAAGCGACCCGCTACGAGTGTGTTGAGGATCGGGTCGGCAGACTCGGTCATGGCTTCGTATCGAGGCGTGCGACCTCGGTAGCGGGCACCTTACCGTCCGGCGTTTCGCGCCGCCAGGACTGTCGTGCGGGCCGCGATTACCAAGCGGCGAGCCCGTGTTTACGTCTATCGCGCAAGGGTGGATGCGCTCGGGCGGCAAACGGTTGGCGGTTCGGCGCGAGCGCTGATACGCTCACGAGTCCGCATGATTGTCGTCATGGAGCCGGACGCGCCGGAGACGGCGATCGAAACGGTGATTTCGTACCTGGTCACGGCCAGTTTCGACGTTCACCGCTCAAGCGGTCAATCGCGCACTATTTTGGGCGTGGTCGGCGACGTCACGGGCGACGACGTATCGGTCGTCAGTGAGCTCGCTGGCGTCGCGCAGGTGGTGCGCGTGAGTGAGCCCTTTCGGCTCGCCTCCCGTCGCTTCAAGCAGCGCTCGACCGTGGTCGAAGGCGCCTGGGGCACGATTGGCGGCGAGCGGCCCTGGATCGCCATCGAGCCCATCGGCCTGGCGCTGCCGCGCGTCCTGGAACGCGGCGGACGTCACGAGCACGAGCGGGACAACGGGCCGCCATCGCGAGAGCTGCCGTACGAGATCGCCGCGGGTCGGCCATTCGACGCCGCCGTAACCCGCTCGCGCATCGCCCCGGACAGCATTGGCGCCCTCACCTGCTTGGCGCTGCACCCGCAAGCCAACGGCAGCTGGCCCGTGCGGTTCGTCGAGCGCGAGCCGAGCTGGGGCGCAAACTCCTGGATCGGCGCCGCGGACCGCGAGCTCGAGCGTGGCGAGAATTGCCTGGTGCTGCTCGAGGCAGGCGGAGAATATCCGAACGGCGCGCGCACGCTCGAGGTCGCGGCGATTGCCCGCGCCAAGCAGCGCACGCATCTGCCGATCGTGGTGGACGTGCCCACGATCGCGCAGCGCGCGCGCTATTCGGTGGCCGTGGCGTGCGCCGCCATTGCCGCCGGTGCCGACGGCGTGATCTAGCGAGTATGGGCGGGTCGCGCCGGGGATTTGCCGCGCGTTCCGGCCACCCTGAGCTGGCAGCAGGCCATCGAGCTCGCGGACAAGCTGCGCGCCGTCGGTGCCGCCGTACGCGAATGAACAGCGTCGCCATCGTCGGGCTAGGGCTGATCGGCGGCTCGCTGGCGCTGGCGCTGCGCGCGCGATTTCCTTCGCTGCGCCTGGTGGCGCTCGATTTCTCCGAGGTGCTCGGCTCGCCCGTACTGCACGAGCTTCGCATGGAGGCGCTGCCGATCGCGGACGCGCAGGGTAGGCGTGCAGTGTTTGCCAGTGTGGATCTCGTGGTCCTGGCCGCCCCGGTGAGCGCCATCGTCCAGCTCTTGCCCGAGGCGATCGAGCACGCTCGCGTCGTCACGGACTGCGGCTCCACCAAGCGCTCGATCACAGCTTGTGTCGAGGGTCTGGCCGAGTCCGCGCGCTTCGTGCCCGGCCACCCCATGGCGGGCTTGCCGGACGGCGGGCTCGTCAACGCACGCGCGGATTTGTTCGTCGACCGCAGCTGGATTCTGTGTGGCGACGCGAGTGCGCCGGACGCGCTCGCACGCGTAGAGGCAATGATCGCCGCCGTCGGTGCGCACGCCGTTCACATGCCAGTCGTGGATCACGACCGGGCCGTGGCCCTGA
This sequence comes from Polyangiaceae bacterium, assembly GCA_035318565.1. Lineage (GTDB taxonomy): Bacteria > Myxococcota_A > Polyangia > Polyangiales > Polyangiaceae > DATDJP01. The sequence continues at coordinate 541 of DATHEN010001145.1, read as the reverse complement.
CGAGTCACGTGCCACAGCTTCTCGCGAGTGCGCTGGCCGTGCTCGCCGCCAGGGGCGGCGCGGAACCCGCGGCTGGCCCCGCGTTCGCGAGCGCGACCCGGGTCGCAGGAGGTTCCGAAGCCATGTGGGGGGGAATCTTCAACACCAACGCCGACGCCATCGCCGAGGCGCTGCGGGCGCTCGGAGCGGAGCTCGAAGCCGTGGCCCGCGGGCTGGATCAGGAGCCGAGCGACCCGCGCCCGGCTCTCGAGATTTTGAGCCAGGCACGAAAGCTGCGATCACCGCGTTGAGCGGCGCGTACTGCGCGCCAAAAGTGGCAGGTTCGGGGCGCCAGCGCCGAATCCCGCGTGCGTCACCCGGACATGTTTGGTGGGTGTTGTGCCAGAGTGTGCCGGTGCTCCGGCGCGGCTCAGCGGGCGGATGGAGAAATTGCCCGCGTTTGGTCGTGTTTGTTCGGTCGCCGCTGGCGCCGTTCTGGCCCAGGTCGTGCTACTCCGCTTTGCATGGTGCGGGTGGCGAGCCGACGCTGGTGGGTAGGGAC
>DATHEN010001144.1:0-6476 GCA_035318565.1 Polyangiaceae bacterium | reverse complement strand
GAGCCGCTGCTCGACGATCCCGAAGCCGCAAGCCTGTACGCTCGCGGAGCGAGCGCGAACAGCTACCCGGGTCAGGGCGACTATCGCCCAGATCTTCATACCGCCGAGCTCGCGCTTTACCACCTGCGCCGGCACCGGCCGCGTTTCATGCTGCTCAGCCTCGGCGACGCGGATAAGTTCGGTCACGCCAACATGTACCGGAACTATCTGGAAGCGCTCCACGAATCGGACAAGGTCGTTGCCCAAGTGGCGCACGTGCTCGACGAGCTCGCCGCTCAGGGCTGGCCGTCGACGCTCTTGATCACAGCCGATCACGGTCGCGACCGCCGCTGCCGCGAACACGGTCGCAAGTATCCGGAGTCGGCGCGGGCCTGGCTCATCGCGCGCGGCACCGGCATCGTCGATCACGGCTACGTTTCGGCGCCGCGCCCGCGCCAGCTAGCGGACATCGCGCCCACTTTACGCAGACTCTTGGGTCTGGAAGCGGACGATGGCGCCACCGCGGGGACGCCTCTGGTCGAGCTGCTTTCGGCGCCGGTCGACCGGCGCAGCGCCGGTCTCGGGCTGTGATCGCGCAGCAATTGTAAGTTGTGGGGCGGGCCGCCGTCGTTCAGCATGACGGTGCGGATGCAAGCACGCTCCGTCCGCAGGAGAAATTTTCATGAGGTCCCCCGTCGTCGCTGCCGGATTGCTCGCGGCCGTATCCTGGAGCTCGCTGCTGGTCGCCGCGCCCGTGTCTACGATTTCGCAGTACGGCGTCACGTGGACCTTCGACAAAGCCTACGAGGCGGGGCAGTTCGCGACTGGCGACTGGTGGGTCGTGGGCCCGGTCACGATCACCTCGGTATCGCCCGCTCCGACGGGTACGCGCCATGGCTCCGCGCTCAATCCTCGGGGTGGACGACAAGGCTATGATAGCCGCGCGGGAGAATACGCCACGACCGACAACGTGTCGTTCCCGCGCTCACTGCAAGTCGATCAAAGTCTCGTGTCGAGCGTCAGCAAGGCCGAGGGCGCGGAAATCAAGAATGTCGGAGCCCTTCAGTCTCAGGCGGTGCTCACGGTGGTGTCACGGCCACAGCCGGCCGGGTCGCTGCGTCCGTCCTACGCGGGCACGTACAAGAAGTACTTCAACGTTGCACAGATAGACTGGTCCAGGCTTCCGCGCCTGACTCCGCCGACTTCAAAGCCGAATGGCGCAAACCTGCTTCGATACGCGGATCGCCCGCACGTCGATCATCTGAGCTCATGGACGATTCAGAATAGCTGCGCCGAGGATAATTGGCCGAACGGCGTCGGGCATCCTTGTTACGGACGGGACTATTCCGACTTCATCAGCATCGCAGCTCAATACGTGATGCTCGACACTGCCGAACAGAGAGAGCTCGCGGCTTCGCTGATACAGATCGGCATCGATAACTACGGAGTCCTCAAGGCAGGCGGAAACTGGGCTGCAAACGGCGGACATCACAGCGGTCGAAAATGGCCGATCGTGTTTGCGGCGAGGCTGCTCAACGACTGCGACATGCTCCGGGTTGGCACGGAATACGACGACGCGTATTTCTCCGAAGACGGCCACACCTACTACGGAACGAGCGGCACAGCGCTGTTCGGCTGGGACTGCGGCGGCGGTCACGGCTCGTACCTTCAGAACGGCTGCTCCGGCAGTGGCGCAAAAGATTGCCGCGATCCCGCGGGCGCCGTCGATGCTTGCCCGGATTATCGAACCTGTTGCACTAGCCACACCTGGGTCGGCCAGATGCTCGCCGCGCTCATGCTCCAGTCGAAATCCGTCTGGCAGCATGATGCCTACTTCGACTACGTCGATCGCTGGATGGGCAACGGCGTCAGCGGCGGCGGATCCGCGTCGAGCGCTTTCGTGGAACAGATGTGGTCGCTCTTCCGTAGGAACTTACCCAGCACGCCAGCCCCTCCAGGTGCATGCGGCGGCACTGCCGGTTCGGGTGGCACTGCCGGTTCGGGTGGCACTGCCGGTTCGGGTGGCGCTTCAGGCGGAAATGGTGGAACCGCGGGAGGGGCTGGCAGAGGCGGATCCTCCGGCAGCGGCGGGGCACCGGGCGGCGGCACCGGTGCCGGTGCCAGCGCCGGTACGTCCGGAGCGAATGGAGGGGCCGGCGGCTCGCCACCCACCGGAGGCAGCTGCGGCTTTGTCATGCCCGGTTCGAGCGCCGCGAGCGTGCAGTGGATTGCACTCTTCGGCTTGCTGCTCGGCGCCCGTGCTCGGCGCGCGCGGCAAACGTCCAAGTGAACGCCGCCGGTTCGAGGGCGAACCCGTGCTCTGAATCGCGAGAGCATTCGCTGAACTCCCGGCGACGGGCCAGATCTACCCAGGCAAATAATGGGGCGCCGAGCCCGGTGCTCGGAGATGGACGCGAGACTGGCGGGCTCGTCGGGGACACGGATTGGCCCCGTACCGCGCAGCTCGCGCTCCCGCTACGTCCTCTTGCGGCGGCGGGTAAGCGTACTCTTCGCGCGCGTTCGTGAGGTGGGCGCTTTACGGGTGGAAAGCTTTTGCTTCTTCGAACGCGTTGCCGTCTTTTCGCGGAGGCGCTCCCATAAGGGAAGGAGGTCACTCTGCCCCAGCGCGCCTTCCACCATCGCGAGCGTGGTCCTGATGTCTTTTACGTCGAGCCCTGCCCCGCGAGCAGCGACAATGGCAGCAACGTCGTCCAGATCCTTGTCGCGTCCCGCGAGCAGTTTCATGACGATCACGTCTTCTGCGCGCGCGACGGGCACTCGAACGCCGCCTAAATCGTGAACGCTCGAGCGTTCGAGGAACACGTCTTCGAGCCCGGGGCCCGCAATGACCAAGTCCGCCGGCACGGACGTGCGAACGTGCAGGATCGGGAGGACTCGGGTCGTTCGGACGAATGCTGGGTCGTCGATGCGAAGCCGGAAACCGTGCCGCTTCAGCGCGGTCGCCAGGCGAGCAGGTGTGACCTTGCCGAGCCGGAGAGTGACGTCGACGTCCGCCGTGACCCTCGCTGCGCCATACACCAGGGCTGCTTGCGCACCGAAGACGTACCAGTCGACGCGAAGCGCGGCGAGCGCTTCTTTCAGGTCAGCGAGAGCCGCGCCGAACGGGGACAGCACACGCGGCACGATCGATGATTCCCTTCAGGCGAAGGTGGTGCACGAAATCGTCGTCGCGCGAGCCCTCGGACGGAAATGCGGGCGACACGGCACGCGCATGCTCGTAGAGCGCATGTGAGAGAGCGACGCCGGTGCCCGGCTCGCGGCGGGCAACGCGCGCCCAGTGAACGCGCTTTTCTCGCTGCACTCGGGAACGGTCCCGCTGAACGAACGCGCGAATGTCTGCGGCGGCGATCTTCATTCACCCGCAGGCTACCATGCTCTTCGAGTGTCTGCATCGAGCCCGTATGCAACCAACGACCGCGGGTTCCTGCGCCGCAGTCGCGATCGCAGGAAGATCGAGATACACTCGTGCGGTGAAGGTCGAGTTCTGACGATGGCGCTGAATAGCTTCGACGTGCAGCGTGACGAGCGCCGCGACGGATTGGGGCAATGACCAGCGGGCGCTTGGCCGGCAAGATCGCGGTCGTGGTCGGCGCGGGCCAGACTGCGGGCGACACTATCGGGAACGGCCGTGCGACAGCGATCCTGTTCGCTCGCAACGGAGCGCAGGTGCTCGCCGTGGATCGCAACCTCGAATCCGCAGAAGAGACGGCGGCGATCATTGCAGGCGATGGCGGCGTCTGCAGCGCATTTCGTGCGGACGTGACGCGAGAGGACGAGTGTCGCGCCTTCGTGGAGGAATGCGTGTCGAGATTCGGACGTCTCGACGTGCTGCACAACAACGTCGGCATTGGTACCGGCGACGGTGGCTTGTCGAAGCTTACCGAAGACGTATGGGATCACGTCTATGCCGTGAACGTGAAGAGCGTCTTCTTCGCCTGCAAGCACGCGATCCCGGTCATGAGGAAGCAGGGGAGCGGCGCGATTGTCAATGTCTCCTCCATCGCCTCGATTTGCTCGGTGGGTCTCATGGCGTACAAGACGTCCAAGGCTGCGCTGAACGCCTTCACCCAGGGCCTGGTCATAGCGAACGCAAAACACGGCATCCGCGTGAACGCGATCCTTCCCGGACTGATGAACACACCGATGGCGATCGAGGGCATGGCGAAAGCTCTCGATATCGACAAGGCCGCGCTGATGCAGGCGCGCGACGCGCTGGTTCCGCTGGGCTCCAAAATGGGAACGGCTTGGGATGTCGCAAATGCTGCGTTGTTTCTCGCGTCAGACGAGGCCAAGTTCATCACGGGAGCACTCTTGCCCGTCGATGGCGGGCAGAGCTGTCGTATTGGGTGAGTACCTCGAGAGCAGCACGGGACACCAAGTCAATTTGAACCCTCCCAGCTCCGTCCGCGGGGCAGCAGGATGAGTCGCTCGGAGGCAGCGCATGAACCGGAGCGGCCAAGCGCCACCCTCAAGCTGTTCGACGCGACCGTCGCGCTCGATCTGCTCGGCCAGGCGGCGTAAAGTCCTGCGCCATGCCCAGCGATCCGAACCCTGATAGAGCCGCGCCAGCCGACTTTCTGCGAGAGATCGTAGCGGAAGATCTCGCGAGCGGGCGGCACGTGCGGGTACACACCAGGTTTCCGCCGGAACCCAACGGCTATCTGCACATCGGCCACGCAAAGAGCATCTGCCTGAATTTCGGGATCGCTCGCGAGTTCGGCGGGCTTTGCAACTTGCGCTTCGACGATACGAATCCGGAGACGGAGGACATCGAATACGTCGAGTCCATCCAGAACGACGTGCGCTGGCTCGGTTTCGAGTGGGAGGACCGCCTCTACTTCGCTTCGGACTACTTCGAAAGCCTCTACGAGTTCGCGGAGCAGCTGATCGGAGCGGGCAAGGCGTACGTCTGCAGCCTGAACGAGGAACAGATCCGGGAGTACCGCGGATCGATCAGCGAGCCCGGCAAACCGAGCCCGTACCGCGATCGGTCGCCGGAGGAGAACCTGGACCTGTTTCGTCGCATGCGAGCCGGGGAGTTCCCGGACGGAGCGCACGTGCTGCGCGCGAAGATCGACATGGCGTCCGTCAACATGAAGATGCGTGATCCGCTGCTTTACCGGATTCGCCATGCGCAGCACTATCGTCGCGGCGGCGCTTGGTGCATCTACCCGTTTTACGATTTCACTCACTGTTTGTCGGACGCTCTCGAGAACATCACGCACTCCATCTGCACGCTCGAATTCGAAAGCAATCGGGAGCTTTATGATTGGGTGATCGAAAACGTCAGCCCTCCGGCGCGGCCGCGCCAGTACGAGTTCGCGCGCTTGAATATGACGTACACGGTGATGAGCAAACGCCGCTTGCTCGAGCTCGTCGAAAAGGGCCATGTGTCGGGCTGGGACGATCCGCGGATGCTGACGCTCAGCGGGCTTCGCCGCCGCGGCGTAACTCCGCAGGCGATTCGCGGATTTTGCGAGCGGATTGGCGTGAGCAAGAACAACAGCACCGTCGAGATGGCGCTGTTCGAGCACGTCCTGCGCGAGGATCTGAACGAGCGCGCGCCGCGCGTTTTGTGTGTGCTACGCCCGTTCAAGGTCGTCATCGAGAACTGGCCGGAGGGCCGCCGCGAACAGCTCGATGCACCGTACTGGCCTCATGACGTCCCGCACGAGGGGAGTCGCCCGCTCACGTTTTCGCGCGAGATCTACATCGAACGCAGCGACTTCATGGAGCAGCCGTCGAAAGACTTTTTCCGGCTTTCCCCGGGCGCTGAAGTGCGCCTTCGGCACGCCTACGTGATTCGCTGCACCGGGGTAGTCAAGGACGAACGAGGCGAAGTGCTCGAGCTTCGCTGCAGCTACGATCCCGAAACGCGGGGTGACAGCGGTCACGCTGGAGGGGAGCGCAAGATCAAAGGCACCATTCACTGGGTCAGCGCCGACGACTCGCTGCCCGTGGAGGTCAGACTGTACGATCGACTGTTCAAAAGCGAGTTCCCCGGCAGTGAGGGTGAGAGCTTCATCGACGACTTGAACCCGGAGTCGTTGGTGCGGCTCGACGCTCGAGCCGAAAGCGGGCTCGGTCAGGCTCGAGCAGGGGAGCGTTTTCAGTTCGAGCGTCACGGCTTCTTCTTCGTGGATCCAATAGACTCGACTGCGGGCCGTCCCGTATTCAGCCGCATCGTCGCGCTGAGGGACACCTGGGCCAAGCTCTCGAGCAAGGCCATGAAGGCGCCCAGCGCCGCGGTATCGAGCTCGAAACTCTCGCCCGAGCGGCAGCCTGCGGAGCGGAAAGCCAGCCCTGACAAGCATTCGCAAAAATCCGGACCGAAGGTCGAAGTCGATCCTGCTGCTGCGGCGCTCAGGGATGCGCACGGCTTGTCCATCGAGGAGGCGAAGGTGCTCGCCTCCGACCCGGATCTGCGCGCGCTCTTCGAAGCGGTGTTGAACCGAGGTGTCGGCGCCAAGGCCGTC
>DATHEN010001143.1:0-3580 GCA_035318565.1 Polyangiaceae bacterium | reverse complement strand
GCCAGAACTTCACCCGCCGGGTTCTTCAAAACCGCTCCCGCGCCCGCTGGCCCGGGGTTGCCGCGGGCGGCCCCATCGCTCCATAAAATGGCGTCGATATCCTGGACGGCGGCGCCTGCCTGCTCGCCCGGAGCGGCGGGGCCCGGCGAGCTCCTTCGGGCTCGGCGAGCGGAGCGGCTCAGGCGCGCTGGGCCGGGCGTGGAAGGCGCCGATGGCGCGGGAGCTCGGAACTGGGCGGCCGCTTCACGCAAAACGGCGCGTTCCTCGTCGCTCAGATCTGCACGTTCGGCGAGGCGTTCCAGGACGTCGGCTTTATCCCTGGTCTCGGGCACTCCCGAGTCGTTATCACGACAATAAATCCAGATACAGGTCTTCGTACGCGCGGGCCGTCACCACCGCCCGGCACTGTCTTTCCACGAACAGCAGCTGCTCATCGCGAATGTGGGCGGCTTCACCGGAATTCGTGTGCAGTTGGTACACCGCGCGCGCAAGCGCCTCGGGCGTCTGCTGCTGAATGCGCTTCACCCCGCCGAGCTCTGCGAGCGGACCCTTGTCGAGCACGATCACCGGTACGCCGAGAGCCATGGCTTCCAGCAACACGATGGGTAGATCGACCTTGCCCCACAAATCTTCAACGGGAAACAGCACGGCACTCGCGCCCTGCACCAGCGCCAGGACGTCCGGAAACGTGCTCGTGAGGCGAGTGTACTCTGCGGGCAGGCGCGCGCGCAGCGTGCGAGCGCGGTCCTCGGCGCGAGAAGTCTTGGGGCGATACGCGAGCACCACCATGGCGTTCGGTACTGCGCGCACGATCTCCTTGACTGCTGCGGCCACCGTATCCGCGCCGCGGCTGGTCTCGAGATCCCCCGGGTAAATGAAGAGCGGCCGGCCGTCTTCGATCTCGAGCTGCGCGCGCGCCGCGCTGATCTCCTCGGGGCTGCGGCGGCGCAGCACCGCCACGGGCGGATAGATGACCTCGATACGCGGCGGTTCGGTCTCCAGCGCGGCGTAGCGGCGGCGAAATTGCGCTCGCGTCCAGCGACTCTGTGTGACCACCACGTCTCCGAACAAGAGATCGCGCGGATGCTCGAACGAGCGCGGCGGCGAAGCCACGGTTTGCACCACCGGCTTGCGGCGCAGATTCTTCATGGCGCGTCCCACGCGGCTCGTGCGCGAATTGGGCGCGAATACGAAGTGCCAGAGGTCGGCACGCGAGCGCGCCAGGAGCCAGCTGGCCGCGCGCACGTTGTCGAAGAGCGCGGGCGTGAAGCTGCCGCTATCGGCGTAGACGGCCTCGAGCCGCACGCTGCCGAGCGGTGCCGCGCCCGCGCAGGACATCACGCTCGGCTGGACGCGCTCGAGATTCAGGGCCACGTCTCGCACCAGACACTTGGTTCCGTCGTGGTAGGGCGGAGCGATGGGCTTCGAGACGAATAGCACGGATTTGATCACGGCGATCTCCGGGCTCTACCACGAATGACTCGTTCGAAGCCAACCAGCGGGGCGCGCGCCGGGACGGCGACGCGAGCCGCCGATTCACTTCATGGCGGCTGCGAGCGCCTCGGGCGCGCGGCGCATCGCGCTTTCGATCGCTCTTTCGAGCACCAGCGCGCGCAGCTCGGCCATTTTGTGCGCGTCGCGAGCCTCGATGGGCGTCGCTTTGGCGCTGGCGGAGCCGGTCAGCACGCTGAGAATCGACTGCTCCGGCATGCTGTGCACGACGTAGTCGACCATCGCCGAGTACACGATGTCCGTGCCTTCGCGCGAGGCGTTCAAGCGTCGCAGACGCCCGGTCACCATCACGGCAGGCAAGCGCTTCTTCTTGGCCGTGCGGTTCACGTCTTCGGAGTCTTCGACCACCTGCACGCCGGGCACGCGCCCGAGCTTCTCGCGCGAGGCCTGTTCGAGCTGACCGACCAGCCCGCCCGATTTGACCTGCGTGCCGTTCTTTATCGAGCCGAGCTTCACGAGCAGGCGCGCCGGATCGGTGCGCACCGCGGGTTTGGCGTTGCGCTCCAGCGCTTGGATGCTCGCCTTGATCTGCGCGCGCACCGACACAGACGCGTCGTCGAGGTGTGCCCTCAGCGCGGGCAGCGCGCGTCTGTCGCCGTGCGCTTTGAGCGCGGCTGCGGCCGCCGCGCGCACTGCCGCTTTGCGATCGTCGAGCGCCTGCTCGAGCGGAGTGCGCACCACGTAGTCTTCGGATTTTCCGAGCTCGAGCGCGGCCTGCACGCGCACGCGGAAGTCGTCGTGCGACTTCAGCTTGCTGATCGAAGACTCCAGGTTCTGGGCGGGCGCTGCGCAGCTCAGAAGGAGCAGGGCTGCGGTGAGCGGGATTGTCCAGAAGCGGATCATGTGCAGGCGATTCAAGAAATACCTGCTCATAAGATGGTCCCTCGAGCGTGTACGCTTCAAGGAGCATCTGATGCGCGCACCCCCGCTCGTGTCATACACGTTCTCACCAAGCCTGGAGACGTTGAGCAATGGGGCGGACCTCAATGAGGGATCGGCTCGACGCGGGTCGATTTAAGGTCGACTCGGGCCGTTCTCACTGATCTGCTTGTTCGATGGCTGCGGTGATCTGCGCTTCGTCCCCACTCTTGAAGCCGGCGTGCACCATGCGAACGATGCCGTTCTTGTCGATCACGTAGCTCGTCGGCATCGTCGGAGGCTGATACTCCTTCGAGAGCGCCTGCCCTTCGTCCCATGCCAGCGGAAAACGCACGCCCGTTTCCTTGGCAAAGCGCTTGATGCCGCTCGAGTCGTCGTCTTCGCTGATGCCGATGACTTCGAGCCGGCCGTCGAAACGCTCGGCGAGCGCCTGATACACCGGAAAGGATTCCTTGCAGGGCTCACACCACGTGGCCCAGAAGTCCACGAGCTTGACCTTGCCATCGCCGCCGGCAGGCAAACTCACCCGAGAAGCGCCGTGTTGCGCGGGCAATTCGAACTCCGGCGCCGACACGCCTACCAGTGGGTGATCTTCGCCATCCGGCGAGCCGGCACCAGCGCCGGCTCCGCCTTTCTCACAGCCGGCGAGCAGGAGTAGCAACGCCCCTGCAGCGAGGCGCTTCATTTTTTCTTCGGGTCGTCCGGGCATCCGTCCTCGTCCTCGAATTTGTTCTTGGTTTCCGCTTCGTCCACGCACTCGTCCGCGCTGTCGGGGACGCCGTCCTTGTCGTTGTCCAGGTCGGGGCAGCCGTCGGCGTCCTCGAAGCCGTCGGTGTCCTCCGGTTCCTTCGGGCACTTGTCCTTGGTGTCGGCAATGCCGTCGTTGTCACCGTCCGGCTCGTCCGGGCAGCCGTCTTCGTCGTTGAAACCGTTCTTGGTTTCAGGCTTGTCGGCGCAACGATCCGCCGTGTCCGCTATGCCGTCGCCATCGTTGTCCGGCTCCGCACAGCCATCCGTGTCCTGGAAGCCGTCATTGTCCTCGGCTTCCTTCGGGCACTTGTCCGCGGCGTCGGCGATGCCATCACCGTCGTTGTCGCCATCGGGGCAGCCGTCCGAGTCCTCTTCGCCATCGTGGTCTTCCGGCTCGGTGGGACACTGATCGGCCTCGTCGCTGATGCCGTCGTCGTCC
>DATHEN010001142.1:0-4203 GCA_035318565.1 Polyangiaceae bacterium | reverse complement strand
GACCAACGCATGCTCTACGTGGCCGTCCCGCTGCTGCGCGAGGGGCAGGTGATCGGAGTCTCGCGGGTGGCCATGTCGCTCACGCAGGTGGACGCCGCACTCGGGCGCTTGCGTGCGGTGTTGAGCTTTGCAACGGTCTTGGCGCTCGCCGTGGCCGTGCTCATGTCGACCGTCGCGGCCGAGCTCGCTTCGCGCAGGGCGCGGCTGCTCACGGCGGCTGCGCGTCGCATGGCGGCCGGGGACCTCGCGTCGCGCGGCGTGTTGGAAGGCGAAGACGAGTTCGCAGAGCTGAGCCGTGCCATGGATCAACTGGCGCGCAGCTTGACGTCGAGTGTGAACGCACTACGCGACGAACGCGATCGCTTGGGCGGGCTGCTCGGCGGCATGCAGGAGGGCGTGCTGCTTCTGGATGGCGAGAACCGGGTCATGCTCGTCAACCCGGCGCTGCGCAGCATGCTCTTGTTAGGCGCAGACGCCGTCGGAAAGACACCGCTCGAAGTGATTCGTCACGCCGACTTGAAGGAGCTCTTCGACGAGGTGGCGCAGGGCGGTGAGCCGCTCAGCCGCGAGATCGACGTTGCGGGTCTGCGGCCACGCCGGCTGCTGGTGCGCGTTGCTCCTCTGCATGGTGAGCAACCGGGCCTGTTCGCGGTATTCGTCGACGTGACCGAGATGCGGCGCCTGGAATCCTTGCGCCGAGACTTCGTGGCCAACGTCTCGCACGAGCTCCGCACCCCGGTGACCGCGATTCGTTCCGCCGCCGAGACGGTGCAGAGCGCGGCAGCGCGCGACCCGGCAGCCGCGAGCCAGTTCATCGATATCATCGCGCGCAACGCCGAGCGCCTGCACGGGCTCGTCGAGGATCTGCTCGACTTGAGTCGCATCGAATCGCGGGAGCTGCGTTTGAACATGGAGGCGCTCGATTCGGCGAGCGTCTTTTCGTACGTGGCGTCCCTGTTCAAGGAACGCGCAGAAAAGAAGCACATCCGCTTCGTCGAACAGTTCCCAGCCAACCTGGCGCGCGCTCAGGCCGACCGGCGCGCGCTCGAACACGTGCTCACCAATCTGGTCGACAACGCCGTGAAGTACTGCGGCTCGGACGCGGAGATCCGCCTCGAAGCGCAGGAGAACGGAGAATCGCTACGCCTGATGGTGGAGGACACCGGGCCGGGCATCGAAGCACGCCATCTATCGCGCGTGTTCGAACGCTTCTATCGGGTCGATACCGGACGTTCGCGCGAGTTGGGCGGCACCGGGCTCGGGCTGTCGATCGTCAAGCACCTAGCAGAATCGATGGGCGGGAGCGTCGGGGTCGAGAGCACTCCCGGGGTGGGTACCAAGTTCAGCTTGACGTTGAAGAAGGCGCCGCCGCTCGCCGCTTGAAGTGCCGGCGCGTCAGCGGCCGATTTTGCGAAACGTATAACTCTCCTCGACGCGATCCGGCCGGCTCGGCACGTCGCTGTCGTGCCGCAATGGATCGAGGTCCGGGATGGTGGGCATCGAGTCGCGCGTCGCGTCTCGCTCGCGGTCGTAACCGATGTCGTGACGAAGCGGGTCTTCGTCCGGCAGGGTGGGCATGAGCTCGCGGCCTTTGAGCGCGCGGCGCGCCTCATGCTCGGGATCCCATACGAAATCGAAGTCATCGATGCGAAAGCCCTGCTGCGCGCTGTCCATGTCTGGAGCTGGCGGCCGCATGGCGTGACGCGGGAGAGCGCCGGTATCCTCCGGCAGCGCGTGATTCGCGGTTTGACGACGTCCGGATGCGGGCGCGATCGTCGCGCGCTGAGCGGGGCTGTTTGCCGTGCTGAGTTTTCGAGCAGTCACGAGAGTTCCTCTGATAGTCGCCGTCTCGTCATCCGATTGTCACGGAGTCCTGGTCTACGGCAGTCGGGGAAAAGAAAGGCCTCACCATGTCATTACGCTTCATTAATGGAACGTTGGGTTTGATGCTTCTCACGGTTCCGGCATTCGCTCAAGTGCCCGCCGAGCCGCTTCCAGCCGAGCCACCAGCGCCGGACGCCCCCGCCCCCGCCGGGGAGCCCGCAGACCCTGCTCTGCAGCCAGTGCCGGACGCGCCCGCGCCTGCGGCACCCGCGCCCGCGGCGATCGACGTGCCGCCCGAGCCTCCGAAAGGACCGGGACCTCAGACTGATGCCGCGGACGAGGCTCCGCGCCCCGACAAGATCGCCGTCGGCAAGCAGGGCTTCCTTCAGCCGGGCGCGTTGCTGCAGGGCTGGATCTTCTTGGAGCATCAGGACATCGAAGGGCGAGAGCACGACCTGTTCGGGACGTTCCGTTTGCGTCGCGCCGAGCTGCGCATCAAGGGCCAAATCATCCCCGAGCTCATCGGCTATCAGGTCATGATCGATCCGGCCAAGTTACTGCGCTTTTCGAGCCGGACAGTGGAAGTGGAAGGCCAGGAACCGGCGCCCACTCAGCCCGGCACGGTCGAAGTCCCCGAGCCGCCTAGCGACACCTCGATTCTGCAGGACTTCTACGTCACTTTCATGAGCGAGTATGCGGACGTTTCAATCGGCCAATTCAAGAACTTCGTGAGTTGGGAGGGCTACAATTCGGCCTCCAAAATCATCCTGCCGGAGCGCGCTCTGTCCTCGCGCACCTTTGGCGATCGTCGCGATCTCGGCCTACGTGTCGAAAAGAAGTTCGAAGACCTGGGGTTCGGGTATTCGGCGGGTGTGTTCAACGGCACTGGGGTGAACCGTCTCGACAACAACAACCAAAAGGACGCTGTTCTGAGGTTGGAGGTCTATCCCATGAAAGGCCTCACGGTCGCCGGGCTCGGCTACCTGGCGGTGGGAGAGCGCGACGAGCCGGACACCAAGGATCGAGTCGAGGGAGACGTCCGGCTGGAGCTCGACGAATTTCTGGTTCAGGCGGAATATATCCGCGGCTGGACCAAGATCGAAGATGGGCCGCGCATGCAGGGACACGGTGCATACGTCGCGCTGGGCTACACCTTCTTCGAGAAACTACAGCCGGTGCTGCGCGTAGGTTTCCTCGATCAAGACGTCGATCAGGATCTGCCGAGTGGACGCAGCGAGGACGAGGTGAATCACTACGAGCTCGGCCTCAACTACTACATCGCGCAGCACGAAGCGAAGCTCCAGCTCAGCATCAGTGCGTTCGACTACGACGACACGCCGACCGCGACCGAGGGCATTTTGTCGGCCCAAGTGTCCTTCTGAGTGACCCTGTGAGACAGGAACGCGAGCAGTGTCCGCAAGGGGCAATGCTCACGGCCTCCGGACACCACCTTCGATTGGATTTACAATCCAATCGAATTGACGCAGGTGGCCGGGGCGGGTACGCCCGAGAGGGGGGTTCGGAAGCGTTCCGTGGTGCCACTCGTCATTGGGATCGCCGCCGGCGCAGGCGGCTCATCGGACCTCGGGACCTTGGTCGGGTCGCTCAGTTCGCGCTTCAGCGGCTGCTTGGCAGTGGTGCAGCACCTGCCACCCGGCTTCGCGCGAACCTTTGCCGCGTATCTGCAGACCCTCACCGCGCTGCGCGTCGTGCTCGCTGAAGAGCAGGTACCCGTGGCGCCCGGGTTGATCGTCCTGGCCTCCGAAGATTGCCACCTGGTGAGCGAGGGACAAGAGGGGCTGGCGTCCGATCCGGGTGAGCCGGTATTCGGCCATCGGCCGGCGGCCGACGTGTTGTTTCGGTCGCTGGCCGACACTTGGGGTAAGGCCGCTCTCGGTGTCGTGCTGGCCGGTGCCGGGCGAGACGGCAGCGCGGGCCTGGTCGCGATGCGCACACAGGGGGCGGTCACGCTCGTCCAGAGTACGGACAGCGCAGTGGCGGATGCGATGCCCCGAGCCGCCCTCGAGCGAGGTGCGGCGTTGCGCGTGCTCCGGCCGCGAGACATCTCCCATTTGCTGCAGGGCGCGGCAGCCGAGCGGCGCGCACTGAGTGAACGCGTGCACGGGCCGTGACTCGCGCGAACTGGCTGAAATCAGGCCAACAATGAGCGTGCGTCACAGAAACGTCACAGACCTGTTGCTCGAACGCTGCGCGCGCTGCGCGGGGTGCTGTTACGTACGCAGCAATGACTCGATTCGGATTTTTGCGTTACTGGCTCGCGCTGTCTCTGGTCGCGCTCGTGGGCTGTAAAGGCGAGAAAAGCGGAACCGTAACCAGCGAGCAGAAGGGGGAAGGCGTCGTGGCGCTCAATGGCGCCGG
>DATHEN010001141.1:0-3582 GCA_035318565.1 Polyangiaceae bacterium | reverse complement strand
GCAACCACCACATCGCCGGCAGCCATGCCTGTCAGCGCGACCTCATCATTGATTTCCCAGACACCCTCAACGGTTCCGGACACCCTATGCATGCGCATCCTTTCGACCGAGCTGCCGAGTTCGCTGTGAGCTCTGCCGGTGACAACAACCGCGCCGCACGATAACACACTAATGGGCGGGAGCGTTGCGAGCTACGGTTAGTGACTGCACTGAGGAGCAGCTTCAGCGCACCGGACCATTGATGCGTAACTGTGTAGCGACGCGAAGCTGCGCGGTACGTTGGTCTCTAGCGTATGCGAGCAGGTGGCCAGGGAGTATGCTGTTCGGGTGGAACGGCGAATACTGGGTGGTCCCTACGTAGCACGCGCGGAAAAGATACTGGAGCAGATCGACCGCTTAGTGGAGGACCTGTGCAAAAAGGAAGCGAAACGGAATGCGACCACGCAGATCTTTGCAATACGTGAGGCTGCTCACACGGCCGGCTTCGCTGTCGCTGCGATGGTCTGGGCTCACCAGGGCAGCGTCGCGAGAGCCGCAGAAATTGAGCAACGGTCTCAAAGGGCCTACCACGCGCTCGCCGGGGGCGTGAGCGCCCGAGAAAAGCAGTATGCTGTTGTGCAAACGCTCGCGATTGGCGCGCAGCAGAACCGCCTTCAGAGCCAGGCGCCCGCTGACGTTCTGAAGTTCTTCTGCGATCGGATTCGGCCGGCGTTTCCAGAGAGCATCTTGTCATCCGTGACTTTCGAAGATTTGGCTCCCGCAATGGAAGCGGCGGCCCGAAAGCCGGGCCGTCGTGCGGGTGCCAAGACAGGACGGCGTACGAAATCGAAGTGGGACATAATAAACCAGTTCCTGACCAAGCTCGGAGTCGGAGCCGCCAGCGGACCAGCTCTAGAGAAGGCGCAGGAGCGCGAACCTGTTATTCCGCGTCTACCTGAGTAATTCCCGAACTGCGATTCGGGCGAAAGCATTTCTCGTCTTTTTCGTTTAGCGGTTTGGCGCATGCTGGGCGCCATGAACTCGAATGACATCGACCATGCTCTGACTCTGGTTAGCGCGCTTGCTCTGGCGATAGTGCTTAGCTCGATGAAACATGCGTTCGGATTGGCCAGGGCGCTCGCGGCTGACGCGCTTCGGCGCGCGCTGCCCCAGCAGCGGGATGTTTCCATGCGCCGGGCGCGAAGGACCAGCACTCACCGTGATTCGGTGCGCTCTCGGATCTTTGAACGGTCTCGCAGAGACGGTCGTCGCCGCTAAGTGGACTCCGAGCCTCAGGGCAGCAGGTGCCCGCTGCTACTCGACGAAACAAGACTCCCGTCCGGCCGCGAACATCTCCGCGTGACGGCGGCTTAGGAAAGACCCATCGATCAGTCATGGTTGACGCGCGAAACGTTGTCGCGAAACGATGATCTGATGGCTCGCTCTCGAGCGCGTCCGCGAGGCAGGCCGCGCAAAGAACAAACCAAGCTTGCGATTTGGATCGATTCGGTAAATCGTTCACGGGAGGACGTCGCGCAGCGGCTCGGAATCGGGCGGACGTACTTGGACAAGCTGTGCCGGGGCGCTAGCCGTCCAAGCCTGGAGCTCGCGATGGAGATCGAAAACCTGACTATGGGCGAAGTGCCTGCTTCCGATTGGCTTCGAGTACCCGCGCACACACGCGATTGAGGCCTCAGAGCACGATCGAATTAGCCTATGTGCACTTGCTTATAGTCTCATTGGGATTATAATTGTGCATGGAACTCAATTCACTCGCGAGTTCGGGGGCGGCACGTAGCGCTTTGCCACCGATTTTGACCGTAGAAGAAATGGCCGATCTCATGAGGATAGATAAAAAAACTGCGTACGCCGCAATCGCCGAAGGTGCGGTGCCGGGTGTACGCCGCATCGGACGCTGCATCCGGGTTTCGCGCGACGTACTTCTGCAATGGCTCGCCGAAGGGGAGCCCAATAGTCAGCGGAGAGGGGGGCGCCGATGACCGTGCGACGCCGCAAGTGGATCGACTCGGACGGCGCCCAGCGCGAAGCATGGGTTGTGGACGTTCAAGCTGTAGGCAAGGACGGGCTCCTTCGACGCGCTCAACGCGTATGCCCAATCCAAACACGTCGAGCAGCCGAGAAGTTCGAACACGCGCTTCGTGTCGAGCTGCTCAACAAAGATCTGAAAACACCAGATCCGGAGGAGATCCCACTGTTCTCCGATTTCGCCGACCGCTTTGTGGAAACGTACGCCGTCACAAACAACAAACTCAGCGAGGTCAAAGCGAAGCGCAAGATTCTGCGCGTCCACCTGGTCCCCGAGTTCGGCAATCTGAAGCTCGACGCAATCGGCCCGCCCGAGATCGAGGTCTACAAGGCCAAGAAGATCAAGGCAGGCTTCGCGCGCAAGACGATCAACAACCACCTGACCGTCCTGCGCAAGATGCTGGCCACGGCGATCGAGTGGCGCATGGCGGTGACACTGCCTGCGATCAAATGGCTAAAAGCGCCACAACCTGAGTTCGACTTCCTCACGTTCGAAGAAGCGAACCGACTGATTGAGTGCGCTCCGAACGAGTGGCGCGCCATGATCACAGTTGCCGTGCGAACCGGGCTCCGCATTGGCGAACTGCTCGCATTGCAGTGGACCGACGTGGACCTAGATGTCGGCCGCATTGTGGTTCGCCGCGCGGTTTCGGAAGGCATCATCGGAGCACCCAAGAACGGACGTTCTCGTGAGGTTGCGCTTAGCAAGGAAGCTGCCGACGCGCTTCAGAACCACGGCCGGCGCGGGGACTTCGTTTTCTGCGCGCGGAACGGCGCGATGTTGCCGCGGCACGCTACGCGAGAGCCGCTCCGCTTCGCAGCGAAGCGTGCGGGCCTGCGCTTCATCGGATGGCACTGCCTGCGGCACACATTCGCCAGCCATCTCATCATGCGTGGCGCTCCCATCAAGGCGGTCCAAGAGCTGCTCGGGCACAGCACGATCGAGATGACGATGCGCTATACACACCTGAGTCCGGACGCGCGCCGTGAAGCCGTGCGCCTACTGGATGTGAAGGAGCCGGTCACGCTGGTTTGGAGGACGTCGGGCGGCGCGGTGCTGCATTTCCCGTTGACCGGAGGTGTTCCACGCGCAGCGTGATCCCGCCCGCGTAAGGCGCTACAATGTGAAGCCATGAGCGAAGCGCTGACTCACAAGATCTCTTGCCGCTCGTCTTGAAGCTGACTCACGACGAGCGCGTAAAGCTTGCGAGGTTGGCGCTTCGCGGTGCCACTGCGGCGGACGAAGCCGCGGCATACCAGAAGATGCCGCCCGGACCAGACGAGTTCTCGTTGGCGGACGAGCCCATGGCGTGGGAAGCGGAAGGTTGGGAGGAGTTCAGTGCACCGCGGTGACATCCGCTGGTATACGTTCGCGCCTCCGGACAAGCGGCGACCTGTTCTTCTGCTCACGCCCGATGTTCGTCATCGCGTCGATCAACGAGATCATCGCGGTCCCGGCTACCCGCACGATTCGCGGGTTGCCGACCGAGGTCGTACTGACGCCCGAAGACGGCATGCCCGCGGCTTGTGCTCTCAACTTCGGGCACGTTTCTATGG
>DATHEN010001140.1:0-6471 GCA_035318565.1 Polyangiaceae bacterium | reverse complement strand
GGATTGGCCACCTCTCGGAAAGAAGTGGTTCGACCGCGCAGCGGCCAGCTACGGGCAAGGGGACGTCGAGGACGCACAGGTCGCGGTCGACAACGCCTTGCGCGTGTTGCCGCACGAGCCGGAGGTGCGGCTCTTGGCCTCGCGCATCGCGCTCGCGAGGCTCGAATACGAGCGCTCCATCGAGCTCTTGGCCGGGCTGGAGAGCACCGACGCGCTCGCTATCCGCGGGCGTTCCTACTGGTATGCCGGGCGACTCGACGAGGCCGCGGACGAGCTCGAGCGCCTGGTTGCTGATCCTGAAGTTCGGGACGGTTGGGCACGAGACGTGGTGCACCTCGCGCGGCGCGGCGCCGGACGCAAGCCGTTCCAAATGAGCGGGGGCATGGTCGCCGTCACGGAAATGCCGCAAGTGAGCTCGACTGCGCTGGTGGTGCCCCTCGAGGTGAACGGCGAGCCGGCGCTCGGGTTGATCGCCACCGCGACGCCAGAAGCCGTGATCGACTCGAGCCGTGGCAGCAGCGAGCCGACCTGGATTTCGTTGCGGTTCGGCGAACGCATCGAGGTCAAGGACGTGCCGGCGCTTGCCAAGGACCTCTCGGGTCTGTCGCGTCACCTGAACGCGCCCATCAAGGTGCTCTTGGGCGTGAACCTGCTGCGACACCTGCATCCCACTTTCGATTTCACCGGCGGACAGTTCGTGGTGCGCAACTACGAGCCACCGCCCCCGCCGCAAGCCACCACGGTGCGCCTGAGCTACGTGCGCGGCGGAGGCATGCTGTTGCGCGGCGCGTTCGGCGCCGAACAGAACGCGCCCATGGCATCACTGCTCGTGGACACGTCCATGAACGTGCCGGTGGCCCTGGACGTGGCCGGCTGGAAAAAGGCGGGGGTCAACGCGAACAGCCTGCGCGCAGTACCCAACATGAGCGGCCTGCGTCACGGCGTGCTGCCGATGCTGCGACTGGGCGCTTTCGAGATCCCGCAAGTGCCCGGTGTAGAGGGCGGCCCGATCGCCGAGTTCGAGAAGGAGCTCGGCATGGAGCTCGATGGCCTGGTCGGCTCGCGCCTGCTGGCGGCGTTCCGGGTCACGCTCGTCGATGACGGGCTCACGATGTGGCTCGAGGACATGCCGGCCGAAGCAGTGATGCGTCAAAAGCGCCCGTTGGAAATGCCCGCCAACGTCGAGCCGGACGCCGACGAAGAAGAGCCGCCGCCGCCGGCGCCGCCCGGTAAACCCGGCAAAGCTCCGGCGAAACCCGGTGCAGCGCCGCCAGCAGCTGCGCCTGGAGGTCAGAGCGCGCCGCCGTCAGGCCCCGGCGCCGGTGGCCCTGCGAGCAACCGCCCGCGCAACTAGTTGTGCTCGGCGAGGTGCGAGCTCGTGACGACGTGCGGCGAACGCTCTAAGCTCGGTTCATCGAAATGAGCCAAACGGATACCGCAGTCTACGCCGGAAGCTTCGATCCGCCGACGTACGGGCATCTGGACTTGGTGGAGCGCGCTTCGAAGTTATTCCCCAAGGTGATCGTCGCGCTCGGGCTGCATCCCACACGCCAGCCCCTGTTTTCGTTCGATGAACGGTTGGGACTCTTGAAGGAGATCTGTAAGCCGTACGTCAACGTCGAGGTCGACACGTTCAACGGCTTGCTGGTGGAGTACTGCACCTCCGTCGGCGCGCGCGTGATCGTCCGAGGTCTGCGCGCCGGCACCGACTTCGAATACGAGCTGCAGATTGCGCACGCCAACGCCGACCTGCGACCGGAGATCGATACGGTGTTCCTACCGACCCGCACGAACTACGGGTTCATATCCGCATCGTTGGTGCGGGAGATCGCGAGCCACGGCGGCGACGTGACCCGGTACGCACCGGACGCCGTCCGAGAGGCGCTGCGCTTGCGTTTCAACAAGTCCTGATCAGCCGCGCGAGCCGCGGCCGTCAAAACATGACCATCGGCGAGGGCATGAACAGGAGCACGAACAGCGCGAGCGTGAAGATCGCGATGGCTTTGCGCACGGCCGACAGATCGTGATCGTCCACCGGTGGATGTTCGAGGCCGGCTCCACGGCGCATGAAGCTGAGCAGCAGAAACAGCACCATCCACGAGCTGAGTGAGCTGGTCACGGGCATCCAGGCCACGCCCTCGATGTTGCCGAATCCGATCTCGAGTCCACGCCGCAGAACCGGCCAGGCGAAGATCGCGAAGTTGTAGGCAAACAAAACGAGCGGCGCGAAGAACACCCAGCGCGCGAAGCGATTCTGGCGCTCCCCGAGCAGCGCGTACGCCACGTGGCCGCCGTCGAGTTGACCGAATGGCAGCAGATTCAGGAACGTGACGAAAAAGCCCGCCCATCCCGCGTATGCCGTGGGGTGCAAATGGACGTCGAGCTGGGCCGGGTAAAATCCGAACACGGCGTATTTCAACGCCATGTACAAGAGGCTCTGCCCTTCCTGCGTGGTGTACATCCCCGGCGGATTGCGTGGTCCTAGCTCCGAGAGCGAGAGGCCATAGAGTAGGATTGGGATTGCAACGAGCAGGCCTGCGAGCGGTCCCGCCGCGCCAATGTCCAGCAATGCTTTGCGCGAGCGGATGCGATTCGGCATCAAAATCACGGCGCCGAGCGTGCCGAACGGGCTCAAGATGGGCAGCGGCAAGAAGTACGGCAGCGAGGCCGGCACCCGGTGCAGCCGCGCCGCGATGTAATGGCCGAACTCGTGAAATAACAGAATCACGAGCAGAGGCACCGCGAACGTCCAGCCGCTCACCCAACCGGCAACGCCGGGAGCCGCATCCGGGATCCACATGTGGCCGACGTAGAAGACACTGACCACCGTCAGCCCGAACAAGATGGCGTTCTTTCGCCAGTCGAACTGAATCGGCGCCTCGCTCGCGGGCGCAAGGCTTTCCAGGCGCGGACTCAACGCGCGCGCTGCATCCACCGGAGGCGGAGCCGCTGGAAAGCGGGGCAAGTCGTGTTCAACGCTCATGCTGCAATGTTTCGCGGAGTTTCAGAGTGAGGCGGGCGAGTTGAGGTGCAAGCTCCGCATCCAAGATGCCTATGTCCGTGACGAGCCGTAGATCGCCGCGTGCACGCTGGTCGTCCATTTCGATGCTGAGGACGTTGGGCCCGGTCGTCAGTTCGGCAAGGGACTCGGTAAGGATGGCAGCGTCCGCAGGGTGCGCAACGATCTGGATGCGGCGAGCGCCGCGCGCTTCGCCGAGGGCTTGACGCGCCAGGGCGAGCACGCGCTTGGGATCCAGCGCGAGTGCCTCACCGAGCAAGCGCTCTGCCAGTACGCGCGCGAGCTCCACGGTGCGCTCGAGCTGGCGTTCATCGCTGCGAGCCTCGAGCTGTGCCAGCGCGAGCGCCCGAGCAGCGACCTTGGCCACGCCTTCGGCTCGACCCTCGGCTTCGGCACGCACGCGCGCGTCCGCCATGGCCAGCTCTGCCTCGGCGAGGATCGCCTCGGCGCGAGCACGGGCCTCGGCGACGATGCGCGCGGCTTCAGCTCGCGCTTCGAGCACGCGCTCTGCCACGATGTGCGCCCGCGCTGCCGGCGTTCGCGTCGACGCCACGGGCTCGGCGTTGCCGGCGTCCTTCGACACTCGCCCGCGAGCCAGAGTCACCCGCGTCTCCAAGTCTCGAGCGCAGCAGTGAGCCGCACGAGCTCGGCGGCCAGCACCCGCGCGCGCTCTTCACGGGTGGGAGCGCTCAGTGCGCGCTGCAGCAGAAGTGCGCTCGAGCTCGGCTGCGCGAGCCCTGCCGTGAGCTCCGCGCCGCGCCGCCCCAGCAAATAGCTCAGCGCGACGAAGCCGCGTTCGAAGCGGTTTTCCAGGCCCGCGCTCATGCGGCTACGTGCTTCTCGTCTACGTTCTGCGCCAGACCATCGGCGACCAGCTTCACGAGATGCGCCTGGATGCTGAGGCGCGCGAGCGGCCAGGCGTCGCGCGCCGTGTCCGCGTACGCATGCGGCAAGAGCTCGTCTGGGGTGGCGCCCCGCTGCCCGCAGGCGCGCAGAGCGCTGAGGACCTTGTGCTCGCGCTGCAGGCGGTGCGCGATGTAAAAGCCGAAGAGCTGCGAGGGCTCGACGATCGGCTCGCCGTGTGCTGGCAGCGCCAGCCGTGCGCCGAGCTCGCGGAGCCGCCCGAGCTCGCGCAGGTACACGCGCATGTCGCCGTCGTAGGGATCGACCAGGATCGTCCCGACGCTCGCGACCATGTCGCCGACAACGACGTGTCCCGCTTCGGGCTCGAACAAGCAGACGTGACCGGGCGCGTGTCCGGGGGTGTGCAAGACCTGCCAGACCTGATCCACCGGGCCGGTGAGTGTGAGCCGATCGCCCTCGTTCAAATGCCGTTCGACGCGAAGCTCGGGCAAGCGGCTGGCGGTCGCGGCGTGCGCCCAAAGCGGAACACCGAGCTCTCGCGCCAGCGTATCGGCGCCGCCCACGTGATCGGGGTGATGGTGCGTGAGCACGATCGCGGCGATGCGCCGGCCCTGCCCTTCGATGCCGCGCGCCCAATCCAGCCAGGCGCGCTGCTCGTCCGCGTAGGGGGTAGCGGGCTCTACGAGCAGGACGTCGCGCGTACCGAGCGCGTAGCTGTTTGTGTGCGTCGCGGGAGGCAACGTGGGCGTCAGTGTATCGAACACTTCTACGCCGGGAGCTATGGAGCGCGGCCGCAGCATGGGCCCGGCGAGTGTAGCACTGCTTGGCCGGCGGCTACTCTCCCGCAGCCCGGCGCTCCGCAAATGATCGCGGCTTTCGTGGCTACGGGCGCTCGACAACCAAGGCCACGGCTTCGCCGCCACCGATGCACAAGGTGGCGAGCCCGCGCTGCGCCTTTTGATCGCGCATCGCGTAGAGCAACGTGGTGAGCACGCGCGCTCCCGAAGCGCCGATTGGATGACCGAGAGCCACGGCGCCGCCGCGCACGTTCACGCGCGCCGGATCGATGCCGGCCAGCTTGCTGCAGGCCATCGTGACACACGAGAAGGCCTCGTTGATTTCCCACAGATCGATGCTGTTCTTGTCGAGCTTGAGTTTCTTCAGCGTCAAGTCGATGGCCTTGGCCGGCGCCGTGGTGAACCATTCCGGAGCTTGGGCGGCGCTGCCGTAGCCGACGATACGCGCGAGCGGCTCGAGACGATGGCGTTTGAGCGCGCTCTCCGTGGCGAGCACGACGGCCGCTGCGCCGTCGTTGATGCTCGAGGCGTTGGCGGCGGTGATGGTGCCGTCTTTGGTGAAGGCGGGCCTGAGCTTGTCGAACTTCGACGGATCCCCGCGCCCCGGCTCTTCGTCCTCGGCGACCATCACGTCGGCACCCTTCCTCTGCGGCACGGGCACCGCTGCGATCTCCGCCTTGAAGGCGCCTTCGGCGATCGCGCGTAGAGCGCGCCCGTAGCTTTCGCGCGCGAATTCGTCCTGGGCCTCGCGTGTGAGGCCGTACTCGCGCGCGCAGAGCTCGCCGGCGTTGCCCATGTGGAAGTTGCTGTACGGGTCCCAGAGCCCGTCGAGGATCATGCCGTCCACGACCTTGCCATCGCCCATGCGGTAGCCGGTGCGTGCTTGTTGCAGGTAGTACGGCACGTTCGACATGGACTCCATGCCGCCGGCGACCACGAGCTCGGCGTCACCGACGAGCAGCGTCTTTGCACCGAAGACCACGGCTTGCAGACCCGAGCCGCACACCTTGCTGACGGTCGTAGTGGGAACCTGGGCGGGAATGCCGGCGAAGATGCTGGCCTGGCGCGCGGGCGCTTGACCGATACCGGCCGAGAGCACGTTGCCCATGAACACTTCTTCGATCTGCTCGGCGGCGAGCCCGGCGCGTTCCACGACGGCCTTGATGACCGTCGCACCGAGACGCGGAGCGGGCAGCGATGCGAGCGCTCCCAGGTAGGAACCGATTGGAGTACGAGCGGCACTGACTATGAAAACATCCGGCATGCGAGTCTCCCGGTAGGGCTGACGGACTCGAGAATCTACGCCGGGCCTGATGCGCCGGCACAGTCAAGTCGTCGATCAACGGCGTCTCGAAAGCAGCCCGTCCGGGCCGAGCGGCCGGCAGAGATTGCCACCGAACGTTGCAAGGGCGGTCAGCCGACTACGACTTCGTAGTCCTCGATCACTGGGTTCGCCAGCAATTCATCGGAGATCTTGCGTAGCTTGTCGGCTACGCCTTCGCCGACCACGGCTTCATCCAGATCGAGCTCGATGAGCTTACCGATGCGCACGTCCCGGACGCCTTCGACGCCGAGTGCGCCGAGCGCGCGCTGCACGGCTCGACCTTGGGGGTCGAGCACTTCGCCCTTCAAACGAACGTAGACCGTTGCTTTCATGACTGTCGGAGCCCTAGGTTTTTCGCGATGCGCGCGGCGGGATCGGGATCGAGGTCGGGAACGAATGGCGAGCCCGTGATGATTTCCACGGCGTCGATGTAGCGCAAAATGGCTTCGATGCGTACCTCGTCCGGG
>DATHEN010001139.1:0-3975 GCA_035318565.1 Polyangiaceae bacterium | reverse complement strand
ACAGCGGCCACGGTCATGCCGGTGAGCGTGCGCATTCCGAGCTCAGCTTCGCCCGACGCGTACGCACGCAGCAGCGCAGCGACCTCCCTTTGAACAGTCGCAAACGACGCGGCGACAAGGACGCCGCTCCCGATGTATGCGAGCCCAATTTTCCGCTGTTCGCCCCCGCGCCGAGCGGCGAGCAAGCCCTCAACCAAGTAATACCCGACCGCCCCGAGACCGGCGAATACTAGCGTCTGAAACAGGAAGAAAAGGACGTAACGCACGTTTCGAGTTCACTCCAATTCCCGGACCGACGCAACCCGGCGCGCATGCGTCAGCCCCTCGAGAGCTCGAGCGTGCGTGGTCACGTATCGACCCGTGGGCCCGGACGGCGGGGCGCTTATTTGGCACAGTCTTTACGAAACGAAAAGACTTATTCAGGAACGTTCAATACACGAACTCAAACTCACCGAGCGATCGACGCCCCACCCACTCACGACAGCATGGCCGTCGGCAGCACCGACCCATTCGGCGGCGTTGGAACCGACTGATGCCCTCGTCCCTGAATGAGCTTTCGCACGTGATACGAGCGCTTGCCCTGAGATTCGAAGTAAGTGCGCGCCAAGACATCTGCGATGAGGCCGAGCGACAGCAGCTGAATTCCGACCACGGTCAGTAGCACGCCCAAAAGCAATAGAGGCCGGTCCGCGAGCGGGGAGCCGTATACGAGGCGCTGAACCGCCAGCAGGAGGCAGACGCTCGAACCGAGCCCGAAGGATAAGAGCCCGGCCATGCCGAAGACCTGCATCGGCCTGGCCAGATACCCTTGGATGAAGCGAACCGTGATCAGATCGAGAATCACGCGCGTCGTTCGCCCGATACCGTACTTGCTCACACCCGCCACACGCGGGCGGTGATTCACTTTCAGCTCCTTGACGCTCACGCCCATCCAGCTCGCGATGGCCGGAATGAAGCGGTGCATTTCCCCGTAGAGCCGGAGCTCACGCGCAACGTCGCCGCGCATCGCCTTGAGTGTGCAGCCGTAGTCGTGAAGGCGTACGCCGGTGATCTTGCTGATGAGCGCGTTGGCGAGCATCGACGGCAGGCGCCGGCTGATCAACGTGTCCTTACGGTGCGCACGCCACCCCGAGACGAGATCATAGCCCGCGTCGATCTGTTCGAGCACCTGGGCAATGTCGAGAGGATCGTTCTGAAGGTCCGCATCCATGGTCACGATCACCTCGCCGCGCGCGTGATCGAAGCCCGCCTGCATCGCCGCCGTTTGCCCGAAGTTGCGGCGGAACTTGACGAGCGTGAGCGACGCGTCCGTCTTGGCTCGCTCCTCGAGGAATGCGAAGCCGCGGTCCGTCGAACCGTCGTCCACCAGCACGATCTCGAACGAGCGACCCAATGGGTCCATCGCGTTGTGCAGCTCGTCGAGCAAACGAGGCAGGTTTTCCTCCTCGTTGTAGACCGGAATTACGATAGAAACATCCATGGTTTACAGCACACCCCACGCAGCATTTAGCGTAAATAGTGCGCCAATGCGAGCGTTACTTCAGATTGGTGGCCGATCCGCAGGGGTTTGTTCATGCGCTCCGGCCAGGCTTTTGCTGGCGGAATCGCGGGAGAGCGCTCGAGCCAGCAGCCAGCCAGCTACGTCCAACAAGACTGAGGCAGTTCGCGACACCAGCGCAGCGCTCAGCGCTGCTGCTGGTCCTATGCTCGGCGCCAGCCCAATCGAGAGAAAGGCTTCCCGCACCCCCAGCCCTCCCGGGACGACGATCGCGAGAAAGCCGACCACGGGGGCGAGCACGTAGAACCCGGAGCTGGCCAGTGCCGCCTCGTGCGATCCTCCCACGGCGCGCGTGACGAGGTAGCCGTGCAGCATAGTCAGCATCCAGTAAACCCCATGTGACAACGGCAGTCGGAGTGGCGCGAGCGCGCCGGTACCGTGCAATCCCAAGGCGCCGAGAATCGCTTCCGGTATCCGGCGCCGGTCCAGCGACAGCACGACCAAGGTCGCCACCGCGAACAGCGCGAACACGAGCAGCCCCCAGCGACCCAGCTGCGCCAGCGCTCCGAACAAGGACGACGCGAACGCGGCGAGCGCAATGAAGCCGCACGCGCCGCCCACTGCCACGTAAGACAGTGTCTCGATCACCGCGGATGAGCCCACCGTCGACGCGGGCGCACCGATCCGTGCGGCTCCCGCCATGCGTACCAGCACGAGGCCGACCTTGCCCGGCATGTAGCGCGCCACCTGCGATTCCAGGTTCAGTGCGATCGTCGCCGTGCGCGGCAGCGACTTGCCCACCATGCGCTCGACCAGCCATTTCCAACCGATTGCCAGCACCAGCGCGCTCAGCGCCAGCGGCGCGATCGAACACGCCAAGAGCAGCCAGTCCACCTGGACCTCGCTGCTCTCCCAGCGCGCAGCGAGATCCCGCGCGGCGTAGACCACGAACACGATGGCCAGGATCGCGAGCAGCGGCCGCGCAATCCGCGCCAGGCGCCTGGCGAGGCGTTTCCAGTCAGCGATGCCAAACGCCGACGCGCTCATGAACCCATCGCGTGAGATCTCAGAGACGGCGCGCCGTCATCACCAACGTCAAGCCCAGCGGCGGACGAATCTGATTCTCTACTCGCCGAAACCACCAGCCCAAGGCCTGGCGGAGCGCGCGCTTCGCGGGCGATGGATTCCCATATCGAAACGACTCGTTCACGGCGCGATTCAGAATGCGATGGCTCGCGAACGTTGGCGCGACCCCGAGCATGTTCCAGTATCTGAGGTCGTCCACGCGAATGGGCTGTGAAGCGGTGAGACTGCGTAGCCGCGCTGGGCTGTAACGGCGATAGTGGCCAATTTTGCGATCGCGGTCGCCATACAGGGCCGCCAAGGCGGGCACAGTGACGATGAGCCGCCCGTTCGGCTTCACCAGGCGCACGAGATTGGCGAAAGCCGCCGAATCGTCCTCGATATGCTCGAGGCAATCCATGCTGATCACGTTGTCCGCCTGCTGACCTTGCTGGACGAGCGTCTCGATGGCGGTGCTCGAGACCGCGCTGGGGTCGAGCCCGAGTCCGCTCAGGAACGCTTTCGCAGCGCGAATCGTCGACGGGCTCGAGTCGACGCCCCGTGCGTCGTATCCGCGACGGAGCAGCCAAGCGACCATTCCGCCGCCACCACAACCGACGTCTAGAACGGAGCCGGCGATCGTGCGTTTGCCGACGAACTCGAAGAGACTCGACGCACGAAAATCGTCGAGCTGCACTTGAGCCAGCGACGCCTGTTGCTGCTCTAAGTCGGTAAGGGCTGCGTTCATTGGACGGGTCCGCGCCGAACATACTCGCGGGGCCAAGCCAGCTCAAGCTGCCGCACGCTCGTTTTGCGCGTTTTGTCCTGCGCGTTTCCTCGTCTCCCTCGCTCCGGTGAGCCGGCTTGACACGGCCCGATGCCTTTGGTCAGCTCCCGCCCGCGTGATGAATCGGGTCAGTTCCACGCCGCGCGCAGGGCTGTATTCCTGCGTCGGTATAGCCGCCGTGCTGAACGGCACGCACCCCCGGAGCAACGGATGCCGAGCATGCAGATAGGCGCGCCTGTGGCAGAGGGGCAAGCGCCGTCGGAAACGATGTCAGCGGATCCGCACGGCCTTTTCCGCGACTGGCCCGTCCTGCTGATCGGCATCGCCGTATTTTGCGGCATCGCCGCCTACTTCCGATACGTCAACTTCGACGTCGTGCGCAGCGACGCCGGGCACTACCTGATCTGGAGCCACGCCTTCTGGAGGGTCGAAACAGGGACCCACTTTCCCACCTATCCGTTCTTGCTGTGGCTACTGCGCGGCGCCTCGTTCGGTCTCTTGCAGGGTGCCGTGCTTCTGCAAACGTTGACGCTGATCGCCTGGACAGCGGGTGTGCTCGTCGTCGGACAAATCCTACAACACGCAAGCCCCACGGCCCGCCGCCCCGGCGTCGCCCTCTACGCGCTCT
>DATHEN010001138.1:0-2402 GCA_035318565.1 Polyangiaceae bacterium | reverse complement strand
GTGAGCGCAGGTCGTGGCTTCACAGCAACTGGGATCCTGCGCACAAATGGCCGCCACGCAGGGATCACAGCTCGGCGCGAGTCTCGATCCGAGTTGGCACTTGTCGTGGGCGCACAGCGGCGACGTCGCGACGTCGCTGCACTGGTGATTGAACTGGCAATCGGACCCGCTGGTGCACGGCTCGCGCAGGCCGCGGCGCTGCGCAGCGTCCGGATAGCTCGGCAGAGATCCATTCTGCCAGCCGAATACCGGCACGCCCGGGTTGGCGCCGATCACCGCGTCCGGTACCTCCGAGTAGCCGTGACAGAACGGATCGCACGGATTGCTCTGACAGCGTGCGGGTTGGGACAGCGCGAGCGAAGCACGCTCGGCTTCACCCGGGACGACTTCTTCGCTGACGACTCCATCGCCGCAGGGACCCCAAGTTCCGGTCTGGCAGTGCTGGACCCCCTTGAAGCAGCTCGCCACGTTCTCGTGTCGCGCCAAGGTCACGCTGCAGCGGCGCTCTGCGCCGTCCGTGCAGGGTTCGTGTTCGAGCGGTGCGCGGCCACCCATGCCGGCATAGCCTTCGTAGCCGTCGGGCAGATCTTTCTCGGAGCACGCAGCAAGCGTCGCGATCGCCGCCAGGAGCAGCGTCAGTACTTGGCGCAGCGCGCGAACACGCGGAGAACCCGGAGCGATCCTGGTCGTAAGTCCGGCCGTGGACGCGGCGCGCGAGAGGCGAGATTCGGCCACTTCAGCCTCATGCCTCGGGGCCCGGGCCTCGCCAAGCGGAAAGCGTGTGGAAAGGTACGCTTACGTAGGGGGAGGCGCGCGCGGCGGCCGCGAGTACCCCGACAATCCGCATGAATTTGGCGGCTTTCGCGCTCCTAGGGTGGGCTGACCGTGGCACACCCTTGCCAGCTGGCAACACCCGGCGCTCGCGCTTGGACGCGCCGTTCGTCAGGTCGGAGTGAGCAAGTCCCACACGCGGGCCTCGCGGAACACCCGCACTAGCTCGCCGTCGATGTGGCCGTCCTTGACCTCGAACCCCAGGATATCGAGGGCTTTCTCGAGGGGCACCGCGCGCTTGTACGGCCTGTCGTTGGCCGTCAGGGCATCGAAGATATCGCTCACGGTCATCATCTTCGACTGCAGCGGGATCTCCTCGGCGCGCAGGCGATTCGGATAGCCGGTGCCGTTCAAGCGTTCGTGGTGAGCACCCGCGATCAACGGCACACGAGCGAAGGTGTGGCCCCAGGGAATCTTGGAGAGGAAGCGGTAGGTGTGCGTCACGTGGCTTCTGATCTCGGCAAACTCCTCGGCTGTCAGCGATCCACGCGTGACGCTCAGCGCCTTGACTTCATCCGCGGTCAAGAGCGCGGAGAGCGAACCGTCCCAGCCGACGTAAGATTGCCGTCCGAGATCCGCGATGCGCTGGAAGTCTCCGGCTGCGAGGACCGTCGGTTCGTTGGCGTGTTCGATGGTCTGCCAGGCCGCGTCGAGCTCGGCGCGGCGCAGCCCGAGTTCTTGGTCGAGCGCCGCTAGTTCGTCGGCGCTGGCGCCGCGCTGTGCCGCGTGCAGCTTGCGCGAGAGCACGTCCACTTCCGTCGCTCGGAACACCCACTCGAGTCGCTGGCGGATCGAGATCAGATCGTGCGGGTAGAGCTTCTTGGCTTTGACGAGCACGTGTTCACGCACGCCGATCTTGCCGAAGTCGTGCAAGAGCGATGCGTACTCCATCTCGTCCATGTCTTCCCGCTTCCAGCGCACCTCGCTGTACGGCCCGGTGTCGGCACGCTCGAGCGCGCGAGCCAGCCCCACCGTGAGATCCGCGACGCGCCGCGAATGACCGCTCGTGGTCGGATCACGGGCCTCGATCGCGTCCACCGAAGCGCGCACGAAGCCGTCGAAGATAGAGCGAATTTCCTCGTAAAGAATCGCGTTTTCGAGTGAAATTCCCGCCTGCGCGGCGAGCGTCGCGAGCAGCTGTTCGCTGCGCGTGTCGAACGGCAGCACGTGGCGCTCGACGTCGCTCGCGTCGAGCAGCTTGTGGCTGCGCTCGCGCTTCTTGTTGATCAGCTGGAGCACGCCGATCACCTGGCCCTGGCTCGAAACCAGCGGCGTGCACAGCATGCTCTTGGTGCGGTAGCCGACCTTTTCGTCGAAGGAGCGATCGAAGCCGAACACCGAGCCGCTGCTCATGTCGTAGACGTCGTCGATGCGAACCGTTTTCTTTTCGAGCGCCACGTAGCCGGCCATGCTGCGCGGGCTGATGGGCATGGTGAACTCGCGTGAATCGAAGGACACGCTGTCGTTCTGGCTCAACTTGAAATGTAGGAGCCGTGAGCGCAGATCGGCGGCGTCGCCCTCGACCACGTAGATGCTGCCCGCGTCCGCGCCGGTGACGAAGCGCGCCTTTT
>DATHEN010001137.1:0-7017 GCA_035318565.1 Polyangiaceae bacterium | reverse complement strand
AGGCAGGTGCGACGCGCGGCGGGTCAACGCGTTCTAAGCGCCGAATTCCCGGAGCAGCGCTTGGGAGAGTACTTGCCGGACCCCGGGTAGCTCGGCCCACGGATCTCGCTTCAGTCCTTGCAGGCGTTTCGGCAAGTTGCGGACGTTGAAGCGGTCGGGCAATAGCTTGGCCGAGAGCTCGTCCCAGGCGAGTGGCACGGCCACGGGAGCCCCCTTTCGGGCGCGCGTGGAGTAGGGCGCGATGAACGTAGCCCCGCGCGAGTTGCGAAAGAAGTCGATGAAGATTTTTCCCTTACGTCGCGCCTTGGACATCGTGGCCACGTAGTGGTCGGGATCTTCGCGAACGATGCGTTCGCTGAAGCGACGGCAGAACTCTTTTGCGCGATCCCAATCGAGACGCCGGGCGACGGGGACACAGACGTGTAGCCCTTTGCCGCCAGTGGTCTTCACGAAGCTCTGCAGGTCGAGCGCTTCCAAGCGGGCGCGCAGGAGCTTGGCGGCGTCCACCACCTTCGCCCAGGACAGCTCCGGATCCGGATCGAGGTCGAAGACGAGCAGATCGGGTTTCTCGGGATTGTCCGCGTGTGCGCCCCAGGTGTGAATTTCGAGGACGCCCATCTGAACCAGCCCGAGTAGACCGACGACGTCGTCGATCGCTGTGTACTGCGCCTGCCCGTCCTTGTCCGCGATGGGAATGGGCCGCACCCCGTCTGGTAACGACTCCTTGGCGTGCTTCTGAAAGAAGCATTGTTTGTCGTAGCCCTCCGGGCAGCGCACCAGCGTCAGCGGGCGATCTGCCACGTGGGGAAGCATCCACTCGCCTACGGCAGCGTAGTACTCGGCAAGCTCGTTCTTCGTGATGCCTTGTTCCCGGTACAGCACCCGTTCGGGATTCGTTAGACGGAAGGTGGAGCGTGCGCCAGCTCGCGGCGCGCGAGGGCGATCGGTGGTTTCCGTCTCGGCGGCGGGCGTGGACGCTGGTCGTTCCAGAACCACTTCATGGGCACTCTTGTCGGTGCGCAAGCCGCGGAACGTCGGATGCCGCATCAGTCCTTCTTCCGTCAGGCAGGTGAAGTCCACTTCCGCTATGAGCACCGGCTTCACCCAATGCACGCCGCGCGCATCCGGACCGCGTGGTGGCTGCTGGAAGGGTGGAGTCTTGCGCTCGAGATCTACCAATTGCTCGTGGAGCTCCTTCAAGGTCTTGCGCGTGAAACCGGTCCCGACTTTACCTCTGTAGATGAGCTTCTTGCCGGCGTAGTCCCCGAGCAAAAGTGCTCCCAAGTGGCCGCGTGACCCCGAGGGCTCCGTGTAGCCTCCGATCACGAACTCTTGCCGGTTCAGGCACTTGACCTTCAGCCATTCTCGCGTGCGTCCGGCGCTGTACGTCGAATCGCGGCGCTTGGCGACGATGCCTTCCAGCCCGAGCCCACAGGCGCGCTCGAAGAATTCTGCTCCCGAGCCGAGCACGTGATCGCTCAAGCGGATCTGGCTCTGTTCGGGCACGGCGCCCAGCAGCTTCTTGAGCAGGGTTTTCCTGCCTTCGAGCGGAGCGGTGCGCAAGTCGTAGCCATTCGCGTACAACAGATCGAACGCGTAATAGACGATCTTCTCAGCGGCCTGTTCGTCTCCGAGTGAGTTTTGGAGCAGCTGAAAGTTGCTGATGCCGTCCTCGTTCAAGGCGACTGCTTCGCCGTCGAAGACGGCACTCTCGATGTCGAGCTCGCCAAACGCGCGCGCCAGGACGGGAATGCGCTCGTTCCAGTCCTTGCCGTTCCTGCTCCAGATCGTCACTTTTCCGTCGTCGACTCGGATCAGCAAGCGGTAGCCGTCGAACTTGAGCTCTTGCAGCCAGTCGTCGCCGCTCGGCGCTTCGCTCACCAGTGTGGCCAGGGCGGGTTCGATTGCGCGCGGTAGAGCTTTGCGCTTGGCGCCCGCTACACGTGCGAGCTCAGCGCGGGGAAGCAGCCTGCCGCGCGCTCTCTCGCTGACTTTCGTGGTCGTGCGCCGGCGCGTGGCTCGAGCGGGTGCGACCGGCTTTCGCATGCGTGAGCTGGCGTCGTGCCCGTTGGCCCTGCTCGCCTTGCGGTTCGAGTGCCAGACTGCGCCCGCGTCCGCTGCAATTTGCTCGAGTGTGCGCCCGGTCTTTGCGCTGTTGGGCTTCTCTTCCACGATGGCGCCGTCGCCTGGGCGCGCGCCGGTGTCGGTGCCCTTGAAGAGCAGCCAACTTCGCTTGTCGCCCTGATCCCGTGCTTTGGTGCGGACCAGATGCCACGAGCCCTTGAGCTTCTTTCCGTGTAGCTCGAATGAAAGCCTGCCCTTCGCGTACTGGTCCCGAGCGTCCCCTTCGGGCTCCCAGGTCCCCTGATCCCAGACCATGACCGTGCCGCCGCC
Organism: Polyangiaceae bacterium; assembly: GCA_035318565.1. Taxonomy (GTDB): domain Bacteria; phylum Myxococcota_A; class Polyangia; order Polyangiales; family Polyangiaceae; genus DATDJP01. The sequence goes on along the minus strand of DATHEN010001137.1, from coordinate 4,623 downwards.
ATACTCGCCTTTCGGAATCGTGCCTTCGAAGCTGCCATATTCGACGGGATGGTCTTCGGTCTGCATCGCGAGCCGTTTCGTTGCAGGGTCCAGGCTGGGACCCTTGGGCACCGCCCAGCTGAGCAGCACGCCGTCGAGCTCGAGGCGAAAGTCGTAGTGGAGGTGACTGGCGGCGTGTTTTTGGATCACATAGGAGAACCCTGCGCGCTGCCGGCGCTTGCCGCGCGGTTCTTTGGTCTTCTGGAAATCACGTTTTTCCCGGTAGCGCTGGAGTCCCATGGGCGCCTCGGCTGTCACGCGGATTTGCGCATGGGCTTGTGTGCCTTGCTCTTGCGCGGGGTGCCTTTGCTCTTGGCCGTGCGCCGGGTCTTGCGACCCGAATTGGACTTCCCGTCAACGCTCTGCTGCAGCAAAGCCATCAGGTCGATGACCTGAGCGCCGGTCCGCTTCGGGCGCGGCTTCTTGGGTTCTTCGCTGATGGCGTTGACTTCTCCCGCCTTCGCCTTTTTCTTGATCAACGCGAGCAAGTCATCTCGATATTCGTCGTGGTAGCGCGTCGGGTCCCAATCACCCACCATGCCGTCGACCAGCTTTTCGGCCATCGTGAGCTCTTTGGGAGACACTCCCAGCTTCTTCAGATTCTTCTCCGGCAAGTCGAGCTCGTCGGCCTCGCGCAGCTCATGGTCGAAACGAAGCAGCATGAGCGCGAGTGCGTCACCGCGCGGCATCAGCGCGGCGATATGCTGGCGAGTACGGATCACGACCTTGGCGATGCCCGCCTTCTGCGAGCGCCGCAGCGTTTCCCGCAGGAGCGCGTACGCCTTGCGCCCGGATTTCACGGGAGCCACGTAATACGGCTTGTCGAAGTACATCGGGTCGATCTCGCGAACGTCGACGAAATCGCTGATGTCGATGGTATGCGTCGCTTCCACGTTGGCGGCTTCGAAGTCTTGGTCGGTGAGTACGACGTATTCACCCTTGCTGTGCTCGTAGCCTTTGACGATGTCTTTCCAGTCCACCTTGCGGCCCGTCTTCTTGTTCACACGCTCGTAGCCCACTGGGGCGAAGTTCCGGCGGTCGAGCATGTGAAACGAAAGCTCATCCGGCTCCTCGGCGGGGTACAGGCTGACTGGGATTTGCACGAGCCCGAAGGCGATACTTCCCTTCCAGATCGATCGCGGCATGATTTGTCTCCGATTTTCGTTGGTCGGGACACTGCCAGCGGCGTGCCAGCCGGGTTCATGGTCCGTACACGCCGGCAGGTGTGTAGCGTGGGCGCATTTCGGTGCGTCCAGTAGCTCCTGCTCGAACGCACGACTGCCTCAGCCCACCAAATCGCCACGGCACGCGAGAGCGCCATCCGAGAGCGCCATCGGAGAGCGGAGGCGCCTCGCGGGCGGCATGCAAGCTGCAGCGTTGAGCGCGCCATGCTCGCAAACTTGCTGGCTTTGCCCACCTGGCACAGCTCGGGTGCTCTGCAGGTCGTCGTCGAGTCGCCGCGCGGCTCGGGTGTGAAGCTGAAGTACGATCCCGAAGCATCCGTGTTTCGGGTCAGCCGTCCACTGATCTACGGGCTTACGTATCCTTATGACTGGGGATTCATTCCCAGCACCTGTGCCGCGGATGGCGATCCGCTGGATGCCATGGTGCTCAGCTCGGCGGCGAGTTGCCCGGGAGCGATCTGGACCTGTGATCCAATTGGACTCGTATGTGTTACCCAACCGGGCGCTTCGGGCACTGAGCGCGTGCGCAATGATCGCGTGCTTGCGGTTCCTCGAAAAGCGGCGCGCGCTGCCGAGCTGCGTGATGCTTCGGCGTTGTCCGCTCGCGAGCGGCAAGAGCTCGAGCAATTCTTCCTATCCGCGGTGATACTGGACAAGCCGGGGGTGCGAATCGAAGGCATCGAAGGCGCCGAAGCAGCGCGCCGCGCGGTGCAAACGGCTTCCGAGCGACGCTAAACGCCGGTCCGGAGTTTGCACCTTCGGCTCGCCCCACAACGCTCATTCATCGCAAAGGAGCAGCTCAAATGGCTCAGAATGCAACATCTACTGCCAATGCACGCGGCGCTGCAAAACAACGCGCCGCCAGCGAAGCCGAGAGGTCGCGAAAGGGCAGTGGCGCCCCCGCCGCGGGCTCGCCCCGCGGCAAGATCGACGTCGAAACCGGAGAGCGCGACGAGAACTACAACCTGATCAGCGTGCTCTATCACGCGCTTCAGGGCGCGCAGACGTACAGTCAGTACGTCCGAGACGCGCAAGCCGCAGGAGACGAGGAGCTGGTCGAGTTCTTCAGCGAGGTGCGCGAAGAAGAGCAGGATCGCGCCGAACGGGCGAAAGAGCTTTTGGCTGCCCGTCTGGGCGGCGAGGCGGAGGAAGACGAGGACGACGAAGAGGACGACGAAGACTGACGTTGCTCCTGACACCCACGAGACGCCGGCTTCACAGCCGGCGTCTCTGTTTTTGTAGCGGCATATCCTTTGCACAACCCTGCAACACAATGCTGAAATCCCTTTTATCTGGTGGAATTACACGAGAGCTCGCGCGTGGGACCGGTCACTGGGTGCGTCGCAGCGGCACGATCGTGGCGGACGGCATCAAGTGGGCGCGCGAGCTTCGAGCGCTGCTCGCCGATGACTCTGCCTCGGACTCTGCCTCTGAAAGGAGTCGCATCAGCGGGCCCGCAGCTACGAGCCCGGAGGAGCCAGTGTCCGGTCCGCGCAGCACGCTGGCGGCAGGCATTCCGCACGCGCGAGAGCGCGATTCGACTCACGAGATTCCGCTGCACGCTACCGTGCCGGATCACGATTTCGTGCCCGGGAGCCTGCGGCACGAGCTGAGCTCGCTGCAAGGCTCACACGCGCTCGCACCCGATGAAAGCGCGGTCGGAGAAGAGCTCATCGATCCCGACGTCGTCGAGGTGCCGCTCGGCAGCAGTAGCGATCCGAGCTTCGCGGGGCAGCTCTCGCATGGCAAGGGGTCACAACCCGACACGACCGGCGGTGCGCTCTTCGAGTATGTCGGGGTCTCCGGTAGAGGACAGGAAGTCCGGGTTGCGTCGGCCGACGCTCCGGAGGTGACCGCGCAACCCTCGCGCAGACCGGTATACGGCGACGAGCACTACGACGCGATCGAGCCGGAAAGCGCTGGCCTCGAGTGGCTGAGCCGCGCGACCCAAGCCCCGTATTCGAGCGGCGCGGACGCCGAGTTCGACGACCTGCACGTGGACGACGAGGTGGGTGCGGTGGCGATCAGTGAGGCGTCCTTCGAGGCAGGTCTGCCGCACGAAGGCTTGAGTGAAGACCAGGACGAGGAGGCTCGATACGAAGAAGAGGCTCTCCGTGATGGCTGGAGCCGTCCCGATGCGATCGCGATGCGCAGCGTGCGACCGGAGGGGCGGTGAGCGCCAGAGTGCGGATCCCCGCTCAGCTGCTGCGTGACTCGGTGGCCGCGGCACGCGCCGCCGAGCTCCGCTACGTATCTCTGGATGAACCGGGCATAACGCGGCGCGCGCGCAATGGTTCTTTCATCTACACGACGCCGCGCGGCCTGCCTTTACGTGACGCGCGGCAGTTGCGGCGCATCGCCGCGCTCGGTATTCCGCCGGCCTGGCAGAACGTTTGGATCTGCTCGTCGGAGAACGGACACATTCAAGCGACGGGCTTCGACGCACGGAGCAGAAAGCAGTACCGCTACCACCCGCGCTGGCGCAAAGTGCGAGATGAAGCCAAATATCACGACATTCTATACTTCGCGGAAGCGTTGCCGCGCCTGCGCAAAGCGCTAGCTCGAGATCTTGCAGACACGAGCCTCAGCAAACAGAAAGTGTTGGCTACCGTGGTGGCGATCATGGAGCAGACGCGCATTCGCGTGGGCAACGATCGCTACGCCGAGACCAACAAGTCTTATGGCCTCACCACGCTGCTGGATCAGCACGCCAAGATCTCCGGTCAGCACGTAGAGTTTCGCTTTCGAGGCAAAGGCGGTAAGCCGTATCGCGCGGCGATACGCGATCGAAAGCTCGCCAATATCGTCAAGCGCTGCCGGGACGTTCCGGGTCAGCGGCTGTTCCAGTACATCGACGACCAGGGTGAGGCGCGTCCCATTTCTTCCACGGACGTCAATGAGTACATCCAGACGGCGATGGGGCAAGCGTTCACCGCGAAGAATTTCCGCACCTGGGCAGGCACCGTGGGTGCTGCGCTCGTGCTTCATCGGTTCGATCCTTCCCGCTCCGTAGCGCACGGCAAACGCGTGCTCAAGCAAGCGATCGAGCTCGTGGCGCAGCAGCTGGGCAACACCCAGGCGATTTGTCGCAAGTGCTACGTGCATCCGGCCGTCGTGGACGCATACGTGAACGGCGAACTGCACGATCACATGCCGGAGTGTATGACCCTGGCGAAACGTAAGCGTTGCAAGTGGCTGCGTGTCGAAGAATGCGCGGTGCTCGCTCTGTTCGAGCGCTTGGCCCGCGATGGTCGTGTTCCGGAGCGCATCGCGGCGTGAGCCGCCGGGCGTGTCCACGTTTGGCAAGCGCGCAGCGAAATTTCTGACCCATGGCAATAGACTTCATCGGTTGGCTCAGCTCCCTGATCCTGGTGGCGACGATCGCCCAGCAGGTCCACAA
>DATHEN010001136.1:0-2637 GCA_035318565.1 Polyangiaceae bacterium | reverse complement strand
GTTGTGTGCAGCCACTACTGAGCGTCGCAGCGGCGATCGTCAGAGCGCAGGCCGCGTAGCGCAAAGATCGCATCCCGAGCCACTTGACGCTGCTCATCGGAGCCTCGCGGGTGCGGCGATCGATGGCGGTGGTGGGCTCCAGCGGTCGTTGGCCTGAGCTGGGGGAGGCTGTTGGGACGGCGCGCTGACCGGCAGCGGCTGTTCAGGGCGTTGAAAGCCGGCTTTGCACTCGTCGTACGTGATCTCGCGACAACGGTACACTTCGCCATCGAGATGACAGTTCGAAAGCTCCCACTCGTCCCACCAGGACAACAGTGTGCTGTACCGCGCCGCACTCTGAACCTTGAAACTGTTGTGAGTGTCATGAGCTTCGATGTTGGTGATCGTGCGCCCCACGAGGCAGCCCGCGGCGCACGCTCCCGCTCCCAACGAGATGAACAGCCTCAGGGCTGGCTTCATTCGAAATGTACCTTGCGCACCTGGCACCCACTCAGCTCACCGTCCGAGCTGCGCCGGCAGTCTCCCAGGCGATACGAATTGCCTTTTTGAACGGCAAACACGAGCTGCCCGGGCCGCAAGTCGTAATCTTGAATCATCGCTCCAGCGCAGCCGTGAACGGCGACTGTCAGTAGCGAGATCGCGGCGCCCCGCGCGGCCCAAAACCGAACTCCCAGCGCGAACGAAGACGCTCGCCCGAAGGTTCTCATGGGTTCATCCCTCCTACGATCGCTATTCCGCAACATCATGATCGAATCGCCTCACATCATGGGTGAGCCAGCATGAGCTCAAGGCCCTGTTCGGTCTCCCTCGAGTCATGGTTGCGAACTTTCTTCGCGCGCTCCTCGCGCTCCTTCGGATGGGGAGCCGTGGCGCCCGGCACGGCAGCGGAACTTGCCGGGAGCTCGGCAAATCCGCCCGCGATTCAGAGCTTCGAGTCGTAGCGTAGACGCCGTCCGCTTGCGGCGTTACGAACCACCTCGGGGACCATCACTCGGCCGTGCGATCGCACGTGCCGGGTATGACCGAAATGGAGGAAATCATGATTCACACACGAATGGGGTTTGCCGGATCCTTCACGCTGCTCTGTGCATGGGTCGCGGCCGGCTGTGCCAGTGCGAGCGCGCCCAGCCCAGACGAGACGGGGTCCGAGAGCACCAGCTCCGATTCCTTGCGCATGTGTCGCAGCAACAGCGACTGCCCGCAGATTCGGATGCCGTGCCGGCTTTGTCCGGATGGCGTGAATTCGTCCTGTGCGGCGTCCATCTGTGAACGGGGGCAATGCCTCATTCGCTGGAGCCCTTGTCCAGGTCTGATCCAGTGCGGTGGCTTTGCCGGTTTGCCGTGTCCGGCTGGCTTCGACTGCGTGGACGACCCGCGCGACGATTGCAGTCCTTGCCGCGGTGGCGCGGATTGCGGCGGCATTTGCGTCGAGCTCAGCTGCAAACCAGAGTGCGATCCGACGCTGATTTGCGGGCAGGCAGTGACGTGCGTGGACGGCCAGCTCTATCCGACGACGTGTGGCCCCAAGAACTGCGACAAGCCGCTGGGACCGTGTAACTGAGAGCAGCAGGCTCGCGTTCTCTGCCACAAAGCAGCGATAAAACGCCCGCGCTCGTGGCCTGCGTTCGTCGATGCTTCCGGCTTTTCATCCAATGAAGTAGCAGGAGAGGGCGTCTCCAATGCTTCGCAGCCGCCCTCTTCTTTTCGCGATCTGGTTTCTTGCCTGCGTTTGTTGCCTGCTGGTGCATGCGCCTTGTGCCGCCGCGCCAGCGAAAAAGGTGTACGCCGGCGTCTACCTCCACGATGTCGCCAAGTTCGAGCAGAAGGACGGCGTGTTCGATGCTGACTTCGAGCTCTGGGTCAAATGGCTCGGCGATTTCGACGCGACGCAGCTGAAGATCGCGAACGCCGCGGAGGTCGAGCGCCAGGAAATAGGCGAGGAAAAGGACGGCCAGTGGCACTCGATGCGCTGGCGTGTCCGCGGCACGATGCGCGGCGAGTTTCCAGTTCAGAACTTTCCGTTCGACGACCAGACGCTCGCGATCGTGCTCGAGCTTCACGAGCGCTACGGAGAGCTCGTCCCGGACTTGGCCGGAAGCGGCATGCGCGAGAGCTTCAGCATCACCGGCTGGCTCTACGAGCCATTCTTCACGCCGCGCGTGGCGCAGGGGACCTACCGCTCAGACCTGGGCGCGATCACCGGCGAGGGACGTCCGACCCAGGTCCGTCGAGCTGCGTTCGAAGTCACGCTGCGGCGCCCGCTCCTTACCGCGGGGCTCAAGCTCTTCTTGCCGTTGCTGGTCATCTTGCTGGTTGCGGTGTCGGCGCTGTTCATCCACCCGAAAGAGCTCGAAGTGCGTGCTGCGGTCGGAGTCACCGCGCTGCTCGCGTGTTTCGCATTCCAGTTCTCGGTCGCGGACACCATGCCGAACGTCGCCTACATCACGCTCGCGGACGTGCTGTTTCTGGTGTCGTATGCGATCTGCGCGGTGTTGATGGCGGTGTCGGTGGCCGGATACTGGCTGCACGAGCACGACAAACCCAGTGCCTGGAAGAAGCTCGACGTCACGGCCTTGATCGCCTTTCCGATTGTCATGGCAGCGACGGCATTCATCGCGGTTCCGTCGTCTGCCAAAG
>DATHEN010001135.1:0-2121 GCA_035318565.1 Polyangiaceae bacterium | reverse complement strand
GCTAGTCGAAGAAGTAGCTTCGAAGGGCTGCATCGATCGCAAGCGTGTGTATGCGATGGGCATGTCCAATGGCGGGTTCATGTCGCACCGGCTCGCGTGCGAGGCGGCGGACGTCTTCGCAGCCGTAGGGCCGGTGGCAGGCAAAGTGGGTATCCCCAACTGTCAGCCCTCGCGCCCGGTGCCGGTGTTACACTTTCACGGCACGGCCGACACCTTGGTTGCATACGACACGCCTGCGCTCTCCGGGGAGGGTTTGAACGTGCCGGATACCTTGGCGCGCTGGGCAACGCGAGACGGCTGCCAGGAAGGGCCGACACAGACGTTCCAGACGGGAACCGTGACGTGTCAAACCTGGTCCCGGTGCAACGGCGGTGCGGAGGTTCGGCTCTGCACGGCGCAGGGCACCGGCCATTGCTGGCCCGGTCAGCCCGTGTGTCCGTTCGGCACCGTCACGTCGGACATCGAGGCGAGTCGCGAGCTCGCCACGTTCTTCAAGCGATTTGCGCTGCCCTGAGCCGTTGCATCAGCGCTTCGCGAACAGGAGATGCGTGACACCGGGCGCCGCCACGCTTCGCGCGAGCTCGAGCCCGTGCAGGTCGTCGCCTAGACCCTCGAACAGTCGCTCGCCGCCGCCGAGCAGGGTCGGCGCGAGGCTGATGAGCATCTCGTCCACGAGCCCCGCGGCCAGATACTGCTGAGCCACCTTGGCGCCACCGGCGAGCGAGATATCTTTGCCGGCGGCAGCGCGCCGCGCCTGCTCGAGCGCGTCCTGTATGCTGCCGGTGACGAAGGTGAACGTGGTTCCGCCCTCGAGCGTGAGCGCCTCGCGAGCGTGATGCGTGAGCACGAACACCGGGTGATGAAAGGGCGGGTTTTTCCCCCACCAACCGGTCCATGGCTGTTTGGCATCCCAAGCTCCGGGGTGGCCGCCGAACATGTTGCGGCCCATTATGGTCGCGCCGATGTTGGCGACGGACTCATTCAAGATCTCAGTGCTCGCGTTGACGTCGCCGCCTTCGAGCCCGTGTGGCGCGCGCCACGCAGCCAGCGGCAACGCCCACTGGTGCAGGGCCTCGCCGCCGACGCCGAGCGGATTTTCGACGCTCTGATCGGGACCGGCAATGAAACCATCGAGCGACATGGAGATTTTGAAACGGAGCTTGGACATGCTGGGCCTCGTGAAGGTGGTGTGACGTGCGTGGCAGCTGTGGCCGCGCTATTCATGCGTACATGCCGCTTGCCAGTTTGCACGCGCTGCGCGTCGTCTCCGGCATTCGGCGGGGGAGCTCGTACCCGGTGGTGGTGGAAACTGCGTCCGGTTCCTTTCTCGTCAAGCTGCGTGGGGCCGCGCAGGGCATTCCGCCACTGATCGCTGAGTTGATTGTCGCGGAGCTGGCCACGGCGTTGAGCCTGCCGGTGCCGGAGCGCGCGCTGATCACGCTCGATGAAGACGTGCCGTCATTGGATCGAAACGACGAGCTCGAGGTCGTGCTCGCGAACAGCCATGGCATGAATTTGGGCTTTCGTTTCTTGGCGCGCGCCACGGATCTCGCGGCGCGAGACGTGGCCGGGCTCGACCCCGAGTGGGCAGCGCGGGTGTTGTGGCTCGACGGCCTGGTGATGAATCCGGATCGCACGGCGCGCAATCCCAACGTTCTTTTGTGGCAGCGCCGCCCGTGGCTGGTCGATCACGGCGCTGCGTTGTCCTTTCAGTACGACTGGTCCAGTGTCACAGAGCAATCTCCGCGCGAGCCGGGCTTCGACGTGCAGGCTCACTTGCTGTTCGCGAGCTCCGCGCGCATGCGGCAGAGCGACGCAGAGCTCACGGCCATCTTGAAGCGAGACGTGCTGAGCTCTGCGGTGGCCGCTGTTCCGGCTGATTTTCTGCAAGCCGCCTTCCCGAACGCGGATCCGGAGCGGCTGCGCGCCGCGTACGCAGCGTTTCTCTGGAAACGTCTCAAGGCGCCGCGGCCGTTCGTTGAAGCGTGATGCTCAGGGGACAGCCTTGAGGTCGGGTAGTTCGACGATTGGCCTGACTTCGATGGTAGTGACGCTGTTCGCGCTCGTGCCCAAGAAGCCGCTGGCGATGGCGATGGCGTCGTCGAGATCTTTGGCCTCGAT
>DATHEN010001134.1:0-2545 GCA_035318565.1 Polyangiaceae bacterium | reverse complement strand
GGTGGCGTGTTCAACAACGCAGCCCAGGTCTGGAATCACACCTTTTTCTGGGACGGCATGAAGCCGAACGGCGGAGGAGCCCCGCCTGCGGGAGACGTGGCGGATCTGCTCACTCGCGATCTCGGCGGCTTCCAAAAATTTCGGGAAGAGTGGATCAAGTTCGGCGCGAATCGCTTCGGTTCGGGCTACGTGTGGCTGGTTCTGGACGGCGGGAAAGCCAAGATCCTGGACACGCCGAACGCAGAAACGCCGCTCACCACCACCGCCGTACCGCTGCTCACGACGGACGTCTGGGAGCACGCCTACTACCTGGACCACCGCAACAATCGCAACGCGTTCCTGGAAGTGTTCGTCGACAAGCTCGTGAATTGGGACTTCGTTGCGAAGAACCTGAAAGCCGCGAAATGAACCGAAGCCCCCGGGTGTGAACACCCAGGGCTATGCCGAGATGAACGAACGGGTCGCTGCTTGGCGACCCGTCGTGGCGAAGGCCGGGACTGCCCGGCCTTCAGGCGTTTTGTACCGGGCTTGCCTCTTCGTCCGGCGCGATGGGCAGAATGGGCGCCCAGGTCAGGCGATCGAGCAGGCTGTCCTGAATGACCATGCCGCGATCGCTGAATCTCAGACTGTTGACAGTGTCCCCTTCGTGCCACTCACCGACGAACAGGATGCCGCGGCCGCTCTCGTTGTAGCCGAGTTGCACGATCGCGTTCTTCAGCCACTGCCCCCCGTTTTCGAAGGTGAGGTCCTCCGGCAGCGTGTAGAAGCCTTCCGCCGGCAGGGCGCGCAGCGTCTTGGCCCAGCTCGGTGAACGCAGTGGGGTAGTGGGCTCGCCCCAGAACCAGCGGTTGCGACGATTTTGTCCGGGACGCACCACGAACTTCACGCCGCCGTTCTGTGGCTGGCCGAGATACACGAGACTGCCGGCGGGAATCGCGTCTTCGTGGCCGGGCAGGGCTTGGGTGGTTCTGTACAGGCCTGGATTGGGCAGGTCGAGCATGGGTGGCGCAATCTACTAAATCGTGGCCTCGTGACCAAGCCGCGTTTCGCCGGGCCCGAGCAACCAGAGGCGATCGGGTGGAGCAGTGGTATGGCATAAAGCTGCCGTGACTATGCGCGCACACCTCCCCGCGGTCGCATTCTTGGGTTGCTCGGTGCTGGCCCTGGCGGGCTGCCGGCCGAGCTCGAGCGCCGCGCCCATGCCGCGCCCCAGTGGGCCGCTCGAGCTCGTGGATGCGCGGGAATACGTGCTCTCCCTGGTCAATCGCGATCGCAAGGAGCACGGTCTCCCCCCGGTCGAGAGCGACGAAGTCGCCATGAAGGCCGGACAGCGCCACGTCGAGGACATGACGCGTCACGGCTTTACCGCTCATTGGGGTACCGACGGCTCGGTGCCCGAACAGCGCTACACCGAAGCGGGGGGCCGGCACATCGCGCAAGAGAATGCAGCGTGTTTCTTCGATGGTCAAACGCGCGAGGTGCAAGCGGATGCGTCGTTCGAGCCCGCGCTGCTCGAGCAGATCCAGAGCGCCTTCATGGCCGAGGTGCCGCCGAACGACGGGCACCGGCGCAACATCCTCAAACCCGTGCACAATCGGCTGGGCATTGGCCTGGCCAAGCCGGTAGGCATCAATCAGCCGTGCATGGCCCAAGAGTTCGTGGATGCGTACGGTGATTTCGATGATTTGCCCGGCAAGACCACGCTCGGCCAAACGCTGACCGTGTCGGGAGAAGTCAGCGATCCGGTGCAGTTCGGTGGGGTCGGTATCGCGCGCATCGAAGCGGCGCGAGCGCTCAGCCCGAGCGAGCTGCACGCCACGTCCACGTACTCCACTCCGCAGCCGTACGTGATGTACTTTCCGCCGGGTTTCGAGACGCCCAAACCGGTGACCGTCAACGGCGCCAAGTTTTCGATCTCCGTGCCGCTCAATCACGGCGGCCGCCCCGGCCGTTACGAGATCAGCGTCTGGGGAAAGTACCCGGGCGGCGGCGACTCCCTGGTCATGGTCAGTCTGCGCACCATCGACGTCGGCAATTAGCGCGTGTTTCGGCGGCGCGTTGCCTGAAGGTCGCGAATCGAAGACTGGCTCCGGGGCCTGACCCGTCCTCCGGGGACGACCGCGGTCAGGTCCTCCGCTGCCCGTTACGGATCGGGCGGGGATGTGCTCTCATGGTCGGCGTTTCGACGGTGAGTGCGCAACACTCGGCGTCGGGCGAGGTCGCGCGGGGATGGTTTGTCGGAGGTTACTAGAGTCATGGCGAAGCGTTCGGCACCCAAAGCACGTTCAAAAAAAGCGGCAGCGAAAAGAGTAGCAACGAAGGTGATTGGCAAGGCACGCGCAATCGTGAAGAGCGCTCTTGCCAAGAGCAAAACAAAAGCAAAAGCGAAAACCAAAGCGAGCAAGCGTGCAGCGGCACCTGCACGGGCGAAGACGAAGAAGCTCGTCGCGAAGACGAAATCACGCGCTACCAAAACGCGCAGCGCACCGGCTCCGCGCACTGCCTCCAAAGCGCGCGCCACACCTGCCGTTGCCAAGAAGGCGAA
>DATHEN010001133.1:0-10437 GCA_035318565.1 Polyangiaceae bacterium | reverse complement strand
GCGGGTTTCTTCGTCGAGGACCTGCACGATACCCGCCTGTGCACTGCTGAGCACGATGGCAGCCTGCAAGATCTCGTCGTACATGACCTGCGTGTCGCCCTCGGGTACGAGCCGCGCGCTCAAATCGCGCAGCAGGCGCGTCCCGCGCAGATCCGCCGCCACGGCAGCTTCGGCGCGCGCGCGCTCTGCCTCCGCGGCCTTGCGATCCGTCATGTCGAGCATCACGGCCATGCCACCCACGATCGTGCCGCGGGCGTCGCGGCGCGCGCTGACCGTCACGCGCGACCACAAAACTCGGTCATCGCGCGCCACCAGTCGCTTTTCCAGAGTGAAGGGCTCACCGTGCACGAGCATGCGCTCGAACAACAGTTTGTTTCTGGGCCAGTCCGCCGCGTGAGTCAGGTCTTGGATGGTCTGTCCCACTATGGAGCGTCCGACCATCTCGCCCAGGCGTTCGTTGGCGTAGATGATACGTCCGTCGAGGTCGGACATGGCGATGCCGGCCTCCGCCTGTTCGGTGATCGCACGGAACTTCGCCTCGCTCTCGCGCAACACCGTCTCGGCGCGTGCACGTTCCACCGCGACCCAGGTGCGATCTGCCACGTCGCGCAGCAAGGCGATCTCGCTGTCCTTCCAAGCACGCGCCGTGAGGCTGGTGGCATACAGGCTGCCCACCCAACGACCGGCGTTCAGGAGCGGCACGCTGACCGCCGCTCGCGCTCCACAGTCGATGTAGGCCTCACTGACCAGACGCACGAAGGGCCGCTCATCCCGCTCCACGTCGTCGCTGAACCAGACGCGGCCGCTTCGGCAATAGTCGAGCATCTCTGCGCCCATCTGCGCGATCGAGCTCTTGCCCACGAAGCTCGGTAGCGCGCCATCGCTCCATTCTGCTTTGATGTCGAAGACCGCGAGCGCGTCGTCGATCTCGCCGTAACCCACGCGTCCAACACTCAAGTGTCTCCCGAGCAGCTCGACGGTGACGGCCATGACGGCGTGAGGGTCCCTGAGGTCGCGCGTGCGGTCGCCTAGCTCTACCAGGATACGCTGCCTCGCCTCGCGATCGCGCAGCTCGGCCTCCACCTCGTCCCGGCGGCGCTCAGCGAGCGCGCGTGCCGTCGTTTCCGTCGCCACGGCCACGAGCCCGGCCACCGCCTGCGCTTCGTCGCGCAATGGACTGTAGGAGACGTCGAACCAGGCGTCTTCATCGGGGCTGTCACGACTCACACGGAAATGCCGATCTCGGAAGGTGAGGGTTTCACCGTTCCACACGCGCGCGCGAATCTCCTCGCTCGCGGTACGGATCTCCGAATGGCTTTCCAACGCCGGTCGCCCGAACGCGCGCGGATGGTGCGCGCCCAAAAGCGGACGGAACGCGTCGTTGTAGAACACGATGTACTCGCGTCCGTACAGGAGCAGCATGGGAAATCCGCTGGCCAGCATCAAGTCGAGGGCCGACTTCAGGCACTGCGGCCAGCGTTCCGGTTCACCGAGCGCGGTGTTCGACCAGTCGCGCGCACGCATGAGCCGACCCGCCTCGCCCGCACCGACGGGCCAGCCTACTCGTTCGTTTGCGTCGTCCATGGTGCTGGTCCTCGATACTCACTTGCGCCGCCGAAGCACGAACTCGCATCGCTCTCCCCAGAGCGATCCAGACCCCCAGTTTCTCGCACCCGAGCTAATGTTCTCGCACCCGAGCTAATGCCCCTCCGAGGACCGCGCGTCAAACGCGTACACGGCGATCGCGGGTCCCTCGCTGCCGGTTTAGGCGCCTGTGCGCCCCGCCAAGCTCGCTACGGCCAAGGTCAACTCGTACGCATCGACGGGCTTGGTAACGTGCAGCTGAAAGCCCGCCCCGAGCACGCGGATCCGATCCTCAGTCCGAGCGTAAGCCGTCAGGGCGATCGCCGGAATGGTCTTTGCATCAGACCTTTGCCGCAGGGCGCGGATGAGATCGTAACCGTCTTTGCCCGGCATCCCTATGTCACTGACCAGCACGTGCACCTCGTCGCGCTCCAGCACCGCCAGCGCCGCGTCCACTTCGCTCACGAGCACGACACTGGCCGCACGGTCGGCCAGTGCTCGTCCGACGAACTCACGCGCATCCGACTCGTCGTCGACCACCAATACGACAATGCCCGCCAGCGCGTCCGACAGCAGCAAGGGCGCGGGGCTCTCGACCGCCGCTCCCTCGTGTCGTTCACTGCGCAAGGGCAACCCGATTACGAACGTGCTGCCCTTGGCCTCGCCCGGGCTCGCCGCGCTCACAGAACCGCCGTGCAGCTCCACCAATTGCTTGACGATCGCGAGCCCGAGACCCAGCCCTCCGTGACGGCGCGTCGTGCTCGAATCGGCTTGGCGGAAGCGATCGAACACGTGCGGCAGGAACTCGGGCGTGATGCCGATGCCGTCGTCGCTCACTGAAAGCTCGACCCCCAAGCCACGCCGGTGCACGCCGAGCGCCACCTGCCCGCCTTTGGGCGTGAACTTGACGGCGTTGGAGAGCAGGTTCCACACCACCTGTTGCAAGCGGCCAGCGTCGCCCGTGATGGGAATCAAATCAGGGTCCATCTCCACGGCGAGCCGGATCTCTTTGGCTCGGGCGGCGGGCGCCACCGCGCTGACCGCCGCCTGGACGACCCCTGGCAGCTGAACCGCTTCCACGGCGAGGCGCATCTGACCGCTCACGATACGCGAAATGTCGAGCAGATCCTCGATGAGTTGCGCTTGCGCGCGCGCGTTACGTTCGATCGTCTCGAGGGGACGCTCGAGCTCCGAGGGACAATCCCGAACTTGCTTGGCGATCGCCGTCCAGCCCAGGATGGCGTTCAACGGCGTCCGCAGCTCGTGCGACAACGTCGTCAGAAACTCATCCTTGAGCGTCGCGGCGCGCTCGGCTTCCACGCGCGCCGCACGTTCGCTGTCGAGCAGAGCCGCCCTCTGCGCTTCCAGCCGCTTGCGCTCACTGATTTCGATCAGAACCGCGCCCGCCAAGCTGATCGCGCCGCGCCCATCACGCACGGGAAAGACGCCCATCAGCCAGCTCTGCTCGCGTTCACTGCCCGGAGCGCTCGCGATTTCCAAGTCCATGACCGCAAAACCAGCGTCGAAGACGCTCGCAATCACGGCATCCAGACTCGTCGACACGCCCGGCAGCACGTCACTCACGTGCTGACCCGCTGGTGTCGCCTCGGGCCCCGGGCGCATGCGCGCCAAGAACGCGTTGAGACGCACGCAGCGGCCATCGCGATCGAAGAAGACCAAGCCGATTGGCGCGTGCGCCAGCAGCGAATCGAGCAGGTTGAGCGTCTCCACGTTCTCGAGCGCCAAGCGTTCTGCTTCTGCTCGAGCGTGTGTGCTGGCCAGCTCGGCCGCAGTACGCTCTGCGGCTACCGTGGACAGGCGCTGTGCCACGCGCCACACCAACTGGGTAAAGAGAGCTATCAACGTGAGCAGCAGCAACGCCCGGCCGAAAGCCGTGTCGTAAAGCTGATACTTTTGCCCGAGCGTGCGCAGCCAACCGATGACGAGAGGCAGTAGTATCGCGGTGGGCAACAGCTTGCGAACCACCTCACCGCCGGGATTGTCCGCCACCAAGAGCCGCGCCGGTTCCCGCTCTGCGCGCGCGAGGAACAGACCGACGGCGAGCAGGAAGAGCGCAGCGGCGGTATGCACGGCGATTCCGGTGTAGCGAGCGATGCCGTACAGCTGTTCCGCGCCGGTCGCGTAGCCGAGAATTGCGAAGAACGAGATCGGAGCCACGAGCAGCGCCAACCTCTGTGCAACGGCCTTGCCGGAGCGTGTCGCTCTATCGAAGAACAGCAAGCCCATGCCGACGAAAATGAAGCTGATGCAAGCGGGCGGCCCCATGCGACCCGGGCTCGCCGTGGCCGCTTCACCCCCGGCTTCGCGAAACAGCAACTCGTCGATCTGCAAGTTCCAACCGAATACGTGCTGGGAGAGCGTGAGCGCGCCGAGCAGCGCGACGCCGAGGCCGGTGCCCTTCGC
Organism: Polyangiaceae bacterium; assembly: GCA_035318565.1. GTDB lineage: Bacteria > Myxococcota_A > Polyangia > Polyangiales > Polyangiaceae > DATDJP01. Next base: position 6,429 of record DATHEN010001133.1, on the reverse strand, counting down.
GATTCGCGCCCGGCGCTGGGAACGTCGATCACTCAGCAAACCGAGCAGCGCCGCAGCCAGCAGGCACAGGCCAAGCGCGGTGTTGGCCTTCATACTCACCTCGTTGGTGAGCCCGGTCTTGAGAAGCCGGATGTCGAAGATCCAACCGACGATCCCAATCGCACCCACCGCGAGCGAAAACGTCGCTGCAGCGCCGGCGATCAACCGCGTGCGCGCCAGGGCTTCGGGACGGATTGGCATGGCTCGTCGCGATGTGCCCGGCACTAAGACAGGCCAGCGCGGCCCACCACGCTCGCCACGGTCGCCACCAGCTCGGACGGATCGATGGGCTTGGAGACGTGTATCAAGAATCCGGCGCTGAGAGCGCGGGTACGATCCTCCGAGCGCGCGAACGCCGTGAGCGCAACGGCAGGCAAGCGGCCGCCCCGTGCCTCACCGAGGGCGCGCACACGGCGCAAGAGCTCGTATCCGTCCACGTCCGGCATCCCGATGTCGCTCAACAGTACGTCGGGCCGTTCGCTCTCGACGAGCGCCAGCGCTTCCTCGGCCGAGGCGGCGTGAACGACTGCCGCACCACAATCGCCGAGCACGTGCGCGACGAGGTCACGAGCATCGGCCTCGTCGTCGACGATCAGAACCTTGATGTCCCGCAGGTCCATCGGTTGAAATCGCGTGCCGGCGAGGGGTCCGGCCGCCGGATGCACGCGCTCGCCGCCGTCCTCGTAGCGCTGAACGGCGGCCAGCGGCAGCTTGATGGTGAACGTGGTGCCTTGACCCTCCCCTGCGCTGCGCGCGTGCACGGTACCCCCGTGAAGCTCCACCAAATGCTTCACGATGGCGAGACCGAGGCCGAGCCCGCCGTGCTTGCGAGTCGTCGAAGCATCCGCCTGCCGAAAGCGCTCGAAGGCGTGCTCGATGAACCCCGCGGGGATACCCGTGCCCGTATCGGCCACGCTGATTTCGATGTGCGAGTTCACTCGTTCCAGCAGCACCTGCACCCGCCCGCCTTTGGGCGTGAACTTGATGGCGTTCGAAAGCAGGTTCCATACGACCTGCTGCAGGCGGTTCGCGTCTCCCGTCACCGGACCGGCCACGGGATCGAGCAGCACGCTCAGTCGAATGGCCTTTGCCGTGGCCGCCGGGCGTACCGTCTCGACGGCGGCTTCGATGAACGAAAACGGCGCGATAGACTGCACGTTCAGGCGCATTTTGCCGGAGGTGATGCGGCTCATGTCCAGGAGGTCTTCGATCAGCTGCGTCTGGACGCGCGCGTTGCGCTCGATCACCTCCAGGCTCTTGGCCAGCGTGCCGTCCACCGTTTGGTGGCGCGCCATTTGCGACCAACCGAGAATGGCATTCAACGGCGTGCGTAGCTCGTGCGAGAGCACGGCCAAAAATTCGTCCTTCATGGCGCTCAGGCGTTCCGCCTCCGCGCGCGCGAAGCGTTCGCGCTCGAACAACTGCTTGCGCTCCTCGGCGGCTTTTTGCGCCGTCTCGTAGAGCCGGGCGTTGTCCACGGCAATCGCCGCCTGCGCGGCAATACCCGTGATGATGCGCTCGCTGCGTTCGCTGAAGACGCCCACCGCAGCATGTCCGAAAAACAGACCGCCGATCACTTCACCCGAGCGAGCGATCACCGGCACTGCCAGGTAACTGCGCACCGGCAGGTGGCCCGGTGGCGTACCGTGGTGCGGCGGCCACTGACCGAAACGCGGATCCGCGTGGACATCATCGCAACGGATCGAAGATTCTCCGTGGAAGGTAGGCGCAAACAGCGGGGTCGCGCGAGGATGACCGAAGCGTTCGAAGGCCTCGCGCGGCACACCGCTCAACGTGAAAAGTTGGTATGCGTCGCCGTTTTCGTCGGTGGTGTTGTAAAAGAATGCACCGAATTGCGCTCCGCTCAGCTCGGTCGCCGCGTCCGTCACGGCCTCCAGCAAAGCGCGGATATCGAGCTGGGAGGCCAGCACTGCGCCGGTCTCGTTCAGCAGCTCGAGCATGCGCGTCTCCTCGCGCAATGCGTGCTCGATATCCACGCGCTCGGTGATCTCACGAGAAACGGCGAGCAGCGTCTCGGGTGCGCCGGAGGCCCCAAGGATCGGTGTCAGCACTACGTCGAACCAGCGTGGCCGGCCCAAGACCTCCAGGCGGCCCACGAAGTTGCCCGTACCACCTCGCGCGGCGGCGCTCACGGCAGAGCGGGCCGCGGCTTCGTCCTCAGCCGGCCAAAAGCTCACCCAAGAGCGGCCGACCACCGACTTCACGTCATCGATGCTCAGCGCTTCGCAACCGCTCGGGCTCATCCAAAGCAGTGAACCCTCGAGGCTCAGCATCTTGATGCAGTCGCGGCTGCTCTCGATGATCGAGCGGTTGAACTGCTCGCTCTTGCGCAGAGCGTCTTCGGCCTGCCGGCGCCGTGAGATGTCCTCGATCACGCCGATGAAGCTCAGCGGCTTTCCCGCCGCGTCGCGGATCGCGGTGACCGTGGTGAGGCTCCAGATCACCGAGCCGTCTTTGCGGCGGTAACGTTTCTCGAGCGAGTAGTCCGTGAGCTCGCCAGCCAGCAGGCGGCCGATCATCGAGTTCGTTTCTGCGGCGTCATCCGGGTGGGTGACGTCACGAAAGCTCAATGCCCAGAGCTCTTCGCGCTCGTAACCCAGGATGCTCGCGAACTTCTGATTGGCGTCGGAAAACCGCCCGTCGAGCCGTGCGGTGGCGATGCCCACCGCGGCTTGCTCGAACGAGACGCGAACTCGGTCCGCGTTCTGCCGCAACGCTTGTTCGACGGCTTTGCGCGGAGTGATGTCTTGCACCACACCGATCATGCCGAGCACTGCGCCGTCCGGAGCGTAAATGCCGCGACCGTGCGCCGCGATCCAGCAGTCTTCGCCGGAGGGGCGGCGCACGCGGTATTCGATGCCGTAGTCGGTGTGCGTCGCGAGCGCCGTCTCGAGCGCGAGCCGCGCGATTTCGCGGTGTTCCTCGTGCAGCAGATCGCGCAGGCGAGTCCAGGTGATGGGCTGATTCGCAGGCAGCCCGAACACCGCCGCTGCGCGCTCGCCGAGCGTCACGACGTCCGTGGGCACATCCCAGCTCCAGTCCCCGAGCTGTCCGGCGGACAGCGCCAACTGCAGCCGTTCCGTGCCCTGGCGCAGACGCTCGTCCGAGACCTTTCGCCGCGTGATTTCCGTGCACGCGCCCGTTACGTGCGTGCCGCGGCCGTCGCTCAGGCTCTTACCTCTGGCCGCAATCCAGTGCAGGCTGCCGTCGCGCCACACGACGCCGAACTCCGTGTCCAGCTCCGTCTGATCGCGCACGGAATCTCGACACGCGGTGTTCAGCGAAGCGCGATCTCGTTCGTGCACCAGCGAGATGAATTCGTCGAACGAACGCGGACTGTCTTCTGCGGAAACGCCGAACAGACGCGCCAGATTCTCATCTGCGTCGAATGCTCCGCTCTGAACGTCCCAGCGAAACGTGCCCGTGTCCGCGGCGCTCAGCGCGGCAGCAAGACGCTCCCGGCTCGCCCGGAGCTCTTCGCGGGCGCGCACCAGTTCTTCTTCGGCACGCTGGCGAGCGGCGACGATGCTCCTGACGTTCTGCAAAGCAACGGAACGCAATAGCTCTTCCTCGTCGTGCTCCTCTTCACGCATCGACTCCCAGCCTCTGCGCAGCGAGAGCCGTGCCCTCGACTCTTGCCCGGATCTTGGCGAACGCAACGTCCCGCGACGTCGAAGTGTCGTCGGAGAAAGGAGAAAACCCGCAGTCGTCGGTGGTACCCAGGTTTTCGATGGGAATGTAGCGGGCGGCCTCGAGCACGCGCTCACTAACTTCCTCCGCGCTCTCCACACGCGGATCGATGGGACTGACCACGCCCGCGAAGATGCGCTGCCCGGGTTTCATGTACTTCCGAATGATACGCAGCGCGTGGGCACGATCCTGTTCCCCTGCGAGCGCCACGTAGAAGTTACCCGCACGGAGCTCGAACAGCGCCGGCAGAAATTCGGCGTAGTCCACGTCGGCGCTGTGCGTCGAGTCCCGATCGCCTCCCGGACAGGTGTGCACACCAATCCGCTGCCGTTCCTGCGCATCGAACCGGGAAAGCACGAGGTTATTCAGATCGATGAAGCTCTGCAAGAGCGTTCCGCTCGGATCGAGTTTCATCGCGAACCGCGCTTCGGTGAAGTCCATCTGGACTTTGGCGGCGCCCTTGGCCAGACAACGGCGGATCTCGCTTTCGGACTCTCGCACCAGATCGTCCACGAACTGCTCGCGCGAGTAGTCGGCGAGCGGCTCTGCCGGATACATGAGGCTCAAGGCAGAAGGCGCGATCACCGCTTGCTTGATCGCACGGGACGTAAGACGGCGGGCGACGTCCACGTATGCGTCCGCATACCGGCGATAGCGAAAGGGACCCCGCACCAGCCGCGGCATGCGTCGTGAATGCCCCGCCGCGAACGGAATCACGAAGCCGTCGGGCGCGGTGTTGGGCAGACCGTGAACCGAATACGTCCAGAAGTTGTGATACTTGCGCTGCTCTCCGTCCGTGACCACCGGCGAGCCGGTAGCCTCGAAGCGCTGCAGCGTGTCGCGCACTGCGTCCTCGTAGAGCGCATCCAGGCTGGGGTGCGAGTCGTCTCCAGCGGCCTGAATGGCTGCCAGGAGCTCCGCAGGACGCGGGATACTCCCGATGGGCTCAGTGGGAATCATGACTAGCCGCGCGCGACGCATCTTAACGTAGGGCCTGCGCGTGGCGGGCGTGTCATTTTTGTGTCGATCGCTCCTGGAATTGCTGGATGAGTAGCTTGAGCGTCGCTCGCGCGCCCGCTTCTCGATACGTCAGGCGTGAGCGTCCGACCGGTCCTAGGTTTCGGGAACGCCGTCCCCCGGCGGGGCTTCATCGGCTTGCTCGGCGCCGCCCTCCTCTTTTGCAACCTCGGTCGACGCGCTCGTTTCTACGAATGGGCCTCCGAGTTCTTCGGTGACCAGCTGATCCGCCGCGTCTTGCGCGCCGTTCTCCGCGCTCGTGGCGCTCTCCAAGAATTGCTCCCCGGATTGCAGCCCTGATGATCCTGCCGCGCGCGCGTCGAGCAAGAAGCCGAGCGGATTGGGATCGATGGCACGCTCTTCGGCATGCTCTTGCCGCGTGGCGTCGAACTTTCGCCTCAGGTGCCCCGATGCATCCCAGTGTGCGCCGCGCTTGCCTTTGATGGACGACATACGAGTCAGCTACCACAACGAGCTGATACGTCGAGCTGGACTGGGGCTGAGCTCGGCGCGGGCGCAGGCCCTGCGCGTCGAAGCTCGCAGCTGCTCAGTCGCGATCGCCTTTCACGAGCGTTTCCAGTTCCTGAAGATCGGAAAGAGCCGCTCGAAGTTTCTCGAACGCATCCTCGACAGTGCTGCTGATGGTCATCTTCTCGGCCCGTGGTAGCACGCGGATCTCAGCGAGCAAGGCTTCTATCGTGGTCCGTGCGTCCGTCACGCGGACCTTTGCACTCTCGACCTTCTTGCGCAGCAATCGTTTATCCATGATGCTCTCAGATGGCGCGAACGGTGCTCAAAGCGCGTGTCACGACGTCCCAGTCGATGGCCGGCAGGCCCTGACCGAGCGCAGCCGCGTGCCACATGCGAGTCGCGTCCTTCAAAGCGTCAGCGCGAGTGGCGCCCCAGCCCGTGATGACCGGCACACCGGGTGCATCACTGGTGCGAGCCTCGACCCGCCAGTCCCCCTGATCTTCGGCGCACACTCTTTCGAAGACGCGCACCCGCAGCGAAAGCCCGAAGTCGTACGCCATGCCGCCGCGTTCTCGGTACTGCAGCGTTATGCCGAGACCGTCTTTGCTCGTCTTGTCTGGCTTGTGTCGCATCGGAAAACTCCTGGCTGCCGAGAACTTGCTGGGCGCTCTGGAAACGCGACAGGTGGATACGAGCCGCTACTACTATAGTAATCGCTTACAATACCATCTGGCGCTCGCGATGCAAGCATACGTTGTGCCATAACGTACCCTCCTCCGAAGCCCGTCACGGCACTCGTACTTACGCGCGCGCCTCACAAGCTTTGGCGAGTTCGAGCAGCTGCTCGCGTTGACGAATATTTCGAGTGAGCGATGCCGCACGCTCGAACTCCAAGCGCGCCTCCTCCCAGCGACCGAGCTTGAACAGAAGGTCCGCGCGTACGCTCGGCAGCAGGTGATATCGCTGCATCGACGGCTCGTCTTTCAGCGCGTCAGCCAGCTCGAGCCCCGCGGCGGGTCCGTGCGCCATACCCACCGCCACGGCCCGATTGAGCTCGACGACGGGCGACGGCATGACATCCGCGAGCTCGGCGTAGAGCGCGGCGATACGCGCCCAGTCCGTCTCTTCTGCGGCGTGGGCACGCGCATGACACGCCACGATTGCGGCTTGCAGCGCATACGGGCCCCGCGC
>DATHEN010001132.1:0-6689 GCA_035318565.1 Polyangiaceae bacterium | reverse complement strand
TTGTTCGACGCGCTGCTCGTGTGCGAGCCGTTCGGCCTTTGCGTCGAGATAGTCGCCATAGCCTCCCTGGTACTCGGCGAGGGTGCCGCGATCGAGCTCGGCGATACGGCTGCACACGGCATCGAGCGCGTACCGATCGTGCGTGACGACCAGCAAGGCGCCCGTGTGCTGAGTGGCCAGGTATTCTTCCAACCAGCCGATGGTTTCGGCATCGAGGTGGTTCGTGGGCTCGTCCAGAATCGCGAGCGTGGGGTTCGCAACGAGGATGTGCGCGAGCGCGACCCGCCGGCGCTCCCCACCGCTCAACGTGCCCACCGGGCGCTCGATACCGCCGACGCCGAGACGCTCCAGCATGCTGTCGACGAGGTGCCCGCGCTCCCAACCCCCCAAGCGCTCGATGCGTTCACCGAGCTCGGCTTGTTCCTGCAACAACTCCGCCGGCGCGCCGGCTTGCTCGATGCTCCTGGTGACGGCAGCGTGCCGCGCAGTCGCCGTCTTCCACTCGCCGAGCCCCGCTTCCACGATCTCGCGCGGCGTCAGGTTCGGATCGAGCTCGGGCTCTTGAGCCAAGTACAGGATCGTAGCGTCGCGACGGCGTTCGAGGACACCTGCGTCGGGCGCTTCGAGTCCGGCGAGCACGCGCAGCAAGGTGCTCTTCCCCGTCCCGTTGATGCCGAGCAGCCCCACGCGATCGCCGCGCATCACCGTCAGCGACACGTTCTCGAAGAGTGGCTGGGCGCCGTAGGCCTTGCTCAAATTGCGGGCGCTGATGACCGGCATGCGGTGGCGGCAGTAGTGGCAGAACCCGCTAGCCGAGCAATGCAAAAGTGCCACGCACCGCTGGGCTGTGGGATTTTACGCGGCAAAGCGTATCGCTTTTTGCCCCGTTAGAGTTTGGCCTGCGCGGAGTTAAAGTTTGGTTTCCGAGTCGAATGACGAAGATCACCGCGGACGCGCTAGTTAGTACGGGCATACCGGGTCTCGACGAGATTTTGGGAGGCGGGCTGCCGCGCGACCGCACCTACTTGGTCAAGGGCCCGCCCGGGGTCGGCAAGACCACGCTGGCGCTGCAGTTCCTGCTCTCCGGGGTCGAGAAAGGCGAGCGCTGCCTGTACATCACGCTCTCCGAAACACGGGACGAGTTGAACGGTGTTGCCGAGTCGCACGGCTGGTCGCTCGACGGAGTCAAGCTGTTCGAGTTGACACAAGCCGAGGCAGAGGCGGGGGCGGGCGAATACACCATGTATCACCCGTCGGAGATCGAGCTCGGCCACGCCATGAAGAGCCTGCTCGTGGAAGTCGAACAGTTCCGCCCGCAGCGAGTCGTGTTCGACTCGCTGTCCGAGGTGCGTCTGCTCGCGCAGCAGCCGCTGCGCTACCGGCGCCAGATCCTCGCGTTGAAACAATACTTCGCGGGCACCAACTGCACCGTCCTGCTCCTCGACGACCAGAGCGCGGAAGTCGACAATCACCTCGAGAGCCTGGCTCACGGCGTGATCGCGCTCGAGCGGCGTGTGCCGCACTACGGCGGTGCGCGCCGGCAACTGGAGGTCATGAAGCTGCGCGGCGTACAGTTCCGCGATGGCTTTCACGACTTCACCATTCAGCGCGGCGGGCTACAGGTCTATCCGCGCTTGGTCGCCGCGGATCACCTGGCCGGCACCCAGCAAGAAGTCGTGACGAGCGGCGTGTCCGAGCTCGATGGCTTGCTCGGTGGAGGCTTGAATCGCGGCACGGCAACGCTCGTGCTGGGGCCTTCCGGTTCCGGTAAATCGGCGCTGGCGGCACACTTTCTCTGTGCGGTCACCGGACGGGGTGAACGCGGCGTCGTGTACACGTTCGACGAAGGCTCCCACACGCTCTTCACTCGAGCTCATGGCCTGGGCTTGCCGCTCGCGGAACGAGTGAAGTCCGGCCATGCGCGCGTGCAGCAGATCGACCCCGCCGAAATGGGTCCCGGTCAGTTCGCGCACCTGGTGCGAACTGCGGTGGAACAGGAAGGCATGCGCTTCATCATCATCGATAGCCTCACCGGCTATCTGAACGCCATGACGGAAGAGCACTTCCTGCTGAACCAATTGCACGAACTGCTGACGTTTCTCGGCAGGGCGGGTGTCGTCACCATTCTCGTCGCCACCCAGCACGGCCTGATCGGCTCGAACATGCTCACGCCCGTGGATGTGAGCTATCTCGCCGACGCCGTGATCCTGCTTCGCTACTTCGAGGCGGGAGGCTGCGTGCACAATGCCATTTCCGTGGTCAAGAAACGCACGGGCGCGCACGAACGCACCATCCGGGAATTCGCGCTCACCAGCTCGGGCGTTCGCGTGGGCGCTCCGCTTCGTGATTTTCACGGCGTCTTGACCGGTGTCCCCACGTACACGGGAAAAACGGATCCGCTCATGCAGGAGGGGACGATGCGAGGGTCCGATGAGTGATTCGCCGGCCGAACACGTCCTGATTTTTGCACTGTTCGGCAGTGACACCGCGATCACGCAGCGTGTCCTGCAAGACGCGCACATCGCTTCCAAACACTGCCCGGATCTCGACGTGCTTTGCCGCGAGCTCGAGGCCGGCTCGGGGGCGCTGATTCTGGCGGAGGAAGCGCTGTCGCCCGTTACCGCAGAACGCCTCTTGCAAGTCCTCGACGCGCAGCCCACGTGGTCAGACTTGCCCGTGATCATCAGCGCTGCAGAGCGCGCCAAGCTGCGCGAGGGATTCGGAGCGGCGGCGCTGCTCGGCACACGTGCCAATGTCACCTTGCTGGAGCGCCCGGTCAGCATTCGCACGATCTTGAGCTCGGTGCGTGCAGCTCTGCGCGCGCGGCAGCGCCAGTATCAGACGCGCGCACTGCTCGAGCAGCTCGCGCTGAGCGAGGCGCGCTTCAGAAGGGTTCAAGAAGCGTCGCCGCAGGGGCTGATGATTTTCCGGCCCGTCCGTGACACGAGCGGCGAGATCTTCGATCTCGAGTGGCTGTATACGAACCCTGCTGCCGAGCGCGTCTTCGAACGTTCCCACGCCCAGCTGCTCGCCCGGCGCTTGCTCGAGGAAGTGCCGGAGTGTCGCGCGAGCGGCGCGTTCGCCGCCTATGTCCGCGCCTTCGAGGAAGGCGTGGACCACGAGTGCGAGCTCAAGGCGGGGGCGCGCAGCCTGCGCGCGTTTCGTAGCATCGCGTTCCGGCTCGACAACGACCTGGCTCTGGTGATCGAGGACGTCACGGAGCAAAAGCGCATCGAATCCCAGCGCGCCGAGCTGCTGGTGCGGGCTCGCGAAGCGCGCGAGCGCGCCGAGGCCACGAATCGCAGCAAAGACGAATTCTTGGCGATGGTCTCCCACGAGCTTCGCACTCCGCTGAACGCGATGCTCGGCTGGGCCAAGATGCTGAGCCTCGGTAAGTTGGGCGATGAACAGAGCCAGCGAGCGATCGAAGCCATCGAGCGCAACGCGCTGGCTCAGGCGCAGCTCGTCGAAGATCTGCTGGACATCTCTCGCATCATCGCCGGCAAGCTACGCCTGGAGATGCGGCAAACGCAGCTCTCCTCGGTGATCGAAGCCGCCGTCGACGCCGTGAAACCCGCCCTGCAGGCCAAGGGCATTCGCCTGCATCAAGCGCTGGATCCGGCGCGGGCCCAGGTTCTCGGCGATCCCAACCGCTTGCAGCAAGTGCTCTGGAACTTGCTCTCGAACGCCATCAAGTTCACGCCGCCCGGCGGCAACGTCAAGCTACGGCTGCGCGGCGACGCGACGACCATCGAAATTACGGTGAGCGACGACGGACAGGGCATCGAGCCGGAGTTCATTCCCTATCTGTTCCAGCGCTTCCAACAGGAGGACACCAGCATCACCCGCACGCAGGGTGGGCTCGGACTGGGCCTGGCCATCTCACGCCATCTCGTGGAGCTGCACGGCGGAACCATCGAGGCAACCAGCGAGGGTCAGGGTCGTGGGGCGACATTTCGCTGCCGCTTTCCAATCAGCACACGCACCGAGGTCACGCCCTATCCAGCCCGCGTCGTCACCCCCGTGCCGAGCCCCTCCACGTTCGATCATCCCCCGGAGCTACGCGGGCTCAGGATCCTGGTCGTGGATGACGAACCCGACGCCCGCGATCTGCTTCAGGCTCTGCTTTCTCACTGCGGTGCCGTACCGCTCACCGCAGCGTCGGCGGACGAGGCGTACGAGCTCCTCGTCGAACAGAAGCCCGACGTGATCTTGTCCGATATCGGGATGCCGCAGCAGGACGGCTACGAGTTCATGCGCCGTGTGCGCGCGCTGCCTCAGGACCGCGGCGGCCGCACACCCGCTGCCGCGCTGACGGCGTATGCGCGCGCCGAGGACCGACGCCTGGCGCTCAGAGCGGGCTTCGAGATGCACGTTTCCAAGCCCGTGGAGCCTTCGGAGCTCGTCGCGGCCGTGGCGACGTTGGCGCGTATCGGGCACACCCTCGCGTGAGCCGCCGGCCGGCTCAGCGGCGTTCGTACCAGGCGCGCACACGCGAGTCGTCACGCACGCTGTCGTGAAGCTTCATGAGCTTCGCGTAGGGTGCAAAGGTGGTGGCCGGCACGTGGTCGAGCGTGCCCCCTGCGAGCCAGCGCACCACTACGTAGAGCTTCAGGTCCACCACGTGAAGGGCGCTGCCCGCGAAGAACGGCCCCTCGGCGATCTGTCTTTCGACGTTCGCCGCCCAGTTGGGTAGATAGGACGCGGCCAGAGCCTCGCGCGCTGTCTTCTTTTCCGACTCGTCCGTCATGCGCAGCGTGGGCGTGATTGCAGCCCTGAGCTCTTCCACGTGCTGCATCATGGCTTCGTGGCGCGCTGCTTCGAAATCGTCCTTCGGATGCAGGCCATGCCGGCGGCCTATCAGCACGAGGATTGCATTCGACTGAGCCAGCACCGGCTTTCCGGGCAGCTCGAAGAGGGGCAGAGAGCCAAACGGCGTCTGCGGTTTGAGCGCCGCCCACTCGGCCCGCTGCACCCGCACATCCTCGAAGTCGACTCCGGCGATGTGAAGGGCCAGGCGGCACTCCTCGCCACGGCTCACCGGTGCATCGAAGTACGTGAGTTTGGGTTTCGTCATGGCCGGGAGGCTAGGTCGCGAGCGCCAGGCTGTCTACGCCCCGAACCCTCGGAAAAGGGCGCGGTCGCCCACGAACGAGCCGCAGGTTTGCTGCCACGGTTCGATTTTGCAATGGTGCGCCGCAAACGCCGACCGCCCTCATGTCAACCCTGCTCCGCCGCGTGAAAAGCGAGGGCCTGCTCCGTAAACGGGTGCGCTCTGTCGCGGATGCCGTGCCCATCGTGCTGGCGCTGGCGCTGTGCAGCGGAGTGATCGCGAGCTTCGTCCGGCTTCCGCTCGTCGAGCACCCGGCCATGGGCTGGTCCGAGGTGCTGGTCGCCGACGCCAAGGCATTGGCCAGCGGCTATTTCATCTACGCCGACCCGTCGCGTCACTACGTGGGGGCGCACTACAGCCCATTGTTCACGTTCGTACACGCCGGCTTGATGCGGCTGTACTGGTGGGAGGGCTGGGGGGCGCTGATTTCGATGACGTGCGTGGGAGTGGCGGTGTTCGCGCTCGCGCGCACGCTGAGCCGCGGCGCACGGCTCTCCCGCAACGCGCTCGCGCAGATGGCGACGCTCGTCGCCTTCACGCTCTCCAGCTTCACGTTGATAGGGGTCAACGGCGTGTTCGAAGCGCGCGCCGACCAGATGGCGTGGGCGCTGTTCGTGATCGCCGCGGTTCGCATCCTGGATGATTTGAGTGCTCTCGAGCCACGGAGTCTGAAGCGGCGTGCACTCACCGGGGTGATCTTGGCGCTCTCGATCCTCACCAAGCAGACAACCTTGCCGTCGTGCCTGGCGGCTGCCGGTATCGCCGGATGCGTGGGTTTTTTCAGCGCGCGCCAGCGAGCATCGGCAGCGCCAACCTGGAAAGAGCAATGGCTCGAGCTCTCAGCGCTCGTGCTGGTGGTCGCCTTGGCGCTCGGGATCTTGCAGCTCGTCAGTGGCGGCTACGCGTTCGATCTACTCATCGAATTGCCGCAGCGTCATTTTCGCTTACTGGAGCTCGATCAGGGGCTGGAGATCGCAGCTCGCGCGCTCCTGGTTCCGAGCTCGATCGCGCTGCTCGTGCTCGCCGCGCACGCGGCAGCCTGGGTCTTGCGGCGCCGCTCCGCGCCGGCCACGCCCCTGTTCGGTGAACCCCGCAAGCTGCTGCTCGTCTCGGCGGCGTTTGCGCTCTTGCTGGCCACGCTCTCGGGCGGCGTGCTCGCCATCACCAAGCAAGGCGCGAGCGCCAATCAGCTCATCGGTTGCGTCTGGGCTCTGGCGCTCGTGCTAGTGGCGATTTTTCTCGGCAGCGAGACCGCTGAGCGGCGCTGGACGGCGTACGTCATTGCCGGAGTACTCGTCCTGTGTTCGATCGGACCACTAGCGGACCTCGCAGCGGATCACGACATAGCCACGCCCGGATTCGTTCTCGACAAGGCCTGGCAGGAGTTACCGGCCGAGCTCGTCAAAGCGAACGAGAAGGGCAAGAACGTCTTCGATTGGGAGTATCCGTCGCTGTCCTTCGTGGAAGGCAGCGCCAAGCCGCCGGGCCTGGTCACTTTCTGCGATATGGCCGCGGGCGGCTACTCGCCGCGCTGGTTCATACGCAACATTTTGCGAGGTGAGTACGACATGGTTCG
>DATHEN010001131.1:0-7922 GCA_035318565.1 Polyangiaceae bacterium | reverse complement strand
TCTTCGTAACGCGCGATTTGCCCGACCATGGCGCGGGCTTCGTCGCTGAGCACCACGACCCGGGTCTTCTCTCGGTAATCGGCGAGCTGCCTCTCGGTTTTTTCGAGCGAGCTGCGCATGCTCGCGAGTTGAATGCTGACGAATGCTTCGGCCGCTGCCGCGGCTTCCGTCTTCCATGCCTGCCGCTGCTCGAGATACGCTTGCATCAGCTTGTCGAGGAATGCGGCTGCGAGCCGCGGCGAGCCGTGCGCAAACTCGAGGGTGACCACCTTTACCGGCTGAGTCGAACCCACCGCCTTGGGCACGCTGACGTTCAGGGTGGCGAGCACGCTGGACGCGGTAGCGTCTACCGATGCGACGCTCATGTCGTAGCGTTCGCCGGGCTTGGGGCCGAGCTGCGCGCCGCGCTGCAGCGTCACGCGCAGTCCGGGAACCTGCAGAGCTTCTCCCAGAGTTCCGGCGCCGAGGCGTGATCCACCCGACCAGACCTCGTAGCGCTTGTCGCTGACGAACTGAACGCTGAATTCGCTGGACAGGGCCGTAGGATTGGTGAGGGAGGCGTTCGTGACCGCGAGACGGCCGGCCGCTGGATCGAGCGAGCTCGCGTCGCGACCGGTGAGCCGCCATTGCCAGTAGCGGGGCGGTTTGGAGCCGGACGGCGCGATGAACACGTTCAACCCGGAGTCCAGAATCGCGCGCGTGATCAAGGTACGGCTCTTCAGGATTTCGAGCTCGCTGCCGACGTCTCCGCCGGACTCTTCGGATAGATCGATCTCCCCTGATTGCGAAGCGCTCGAGGAGTGATTCAGCTCACCCAGATAGAGCCGCCCGCGCGTACGAAACTCCATGCTGGATACGGCCGTGACCGCCAACACCGCGGCGAGCGTGCACGCAGCAATCGCGACCATGAACAGCCAGCCCTCGCGCAGCGTGTTCCAGAGCTGCCGCAGATCCAGGCCATCGTCCGTGGCCGTGCCGCTGGGCTCGTACGGACGCGGCCACGCCGGTTCGGAGCCCGTGGGCTCGTCACTCGAGCGGCTGTAGTTCAACGGTGCGTTTGCCATGAATCCTCATGAGCTCTGGATGCGCGCGCCGGGCCTGTGCCGGGACATGGATAACCGCATAGCGGATGGATTATTGCGCCGAAATGCATTTCAGAGTCGCGGCGGAGCGGTGTCAGCCACGTGACTCTCAGAATCCGTCAGCGACGGAAACCACGCATCTGTGGCACTTTGCACCAGGATCGGATTGCCACCCTCGGCAGCATCAATAAGCAAGTGACGCCATGCGCGCGGGCTCGAAATGGGCGAGCGCGTTGTCCAACGTTCGCGGATTCTTCCCGGCGTTGCTCCACGCTCGACGCACCACTCCGGCAAAGCGGCGTTGAAACTCAGTACGCGTGAATTTTTTCGCGCGTGCGCGCACCTCGCGTTCGTCGAACTGGGTGCGTTCGAATCTACGGATCGCATCGATGAGACCATCGACAGTTTGCGGTCGAAACAGGATACCGGACTTGCCGTCCACGACAGTTTCCGTCGCGCCGCCCTCGCCATAGCCGATCACCGGCAGGCCCGAAGCCATGGCTTCGAGCGGCGTGATGCCGAAGTCTTCGAGGCCGGGGAAGATGAACGCTTTGCAGCTGCTGTAGAGCGTGTCTATCGCGGAGTTCGGCAGCGGGCCGGTAAACTCGATGCTGGGCCCGGCCATGCGCCGCAGCCGATTTTCGTCCTGACCTTGTCCGACGATGACGAGCGGCAGCTTCAAGCGGTTGAACGCCTCGATCGCCAGATCCGTACGTTTGTTCGGCGCGAACGCGCCGACCATCAGGTATTTGTCGCCGGGCGTGCGCGGGCGCGTGAAGCGCGACAAATCGGCGAAGGGGTGCACGACTTCAGCCTGCCGGTCATAGGCTTTCTCCACTTGCTGAGCGATGAAACGGCTATTCGCGACGATGGCGTCCACTCGCTCGCGTGAGCTCACCGAGCGATCCCAGTGCTGCAGGTAGGGCCGCACCGCGTGCGCTGCCAGGCGCACTGCCGGAGAGGCCCTGCCGGGGCCGAAATAGTCTTCGAAGCGGAACCACATGTAGCGCATGGGCGCGTGCACGTAGCTCACGTGCACACTGCCGGGCTCTTTGCGCACGCCCTTGGCGACACAATGCGAGGACGAGATCACCAGATCGAAACCGCGCAGATCGAACTTTTCGATCAGGCGCGGCATGAAGGGCAGGAAATGTCGATAGCGCTTGCTGGCGGACGGCACTCGCTGCAGGACACTGGTGTGGCGCTTCAGGCCAGCCAGACGCTCGCTCACCGTGCCGGGCACGTAGAGCAGCGTAAACAACTCCGGGTTCGGAAACAGTGCGGCCATCGCCTCGAAGACATATTCGCCGCCGCGCATGCCGGTGAGCCAATCGTGTACCAATGCAACGCGCATGATGATTCCAAACTTTCAGAACACGGCCCCGCGCGAGTCGCGCCGCGCGACTTTAAGAATGCGGTGGGGTTTTGGCAACTAGCGGACTCGGGTACACGCCGGTTGCGGTTGCTGCAAGGTGCAGCCGATGTTCAGTGATCTATCGGAGCAAGGTAAGGTTCGGTGCATGCAGGCGGTGCGTCGTTCGAACGGTGTTGACCAGCTGAGTGTTGACCAGCTGAGTAAGACAGCCGTAATAGTTGCGGGGGTAAGCTCGAATTTGTATCATTTACCGGATTCCCGCTGGCAGAGTCTCGCGCGTTGGACGGCGCGGACTCGAGCTCGAGGCGCCGTTCTCTACGAGCGCGTCGCTGCCATGCGCCGGCCGGACATGTACCTTGCGCGCCTGCTGGGTCGCATGTTGCCGGATCATGTGTACCTGGCCCTCGGCCACCGCCTCTACTTCGGATTTTGGCCGAATTACCGCGATCCGCGCACGTTCAATGAACACATTCACGCGTACATGTTGCGTTGTCGCGAGCCGATTCTGAAGATCGCAGCGGACAAGTGCGCGACACGCCGGCACGTCGCTGAACACGCGGGCCCGCAGTATCTCGTCCCGAGCTACGGCACCTGGAACGATCCCGAAGACGTGCCTGTCGAGTCCCTGCCGCGCCCGTGCGTGCTCAAACCGACCGCGGCTAGTGGCGTGGTGCTGTTCTTGCGCGAGGGCGAACCCATAGACGCTGAAACCGTGCGCGCCAAGCTGCGCCACTGGTTACGGCGTGACTACAGCCGCATGCACCGTGAGTGGTCGTACAGCGGGCTCGAACGCGGCGTCATCGCTGAACAGATGCTGCTCGACGAGACTGGTGAAATCCCGCCTGACTACAAAGTGTACGTCATCGGTGGCAAGGTGCGGTTCATTCAGGTCGATCGCGGCCGGTTTGCGTTTCATACACGGAACTTGTACTCGCCCGAATGGGAGCTACTACCGGTCCGGCTCACCATCGAAAACCACATCCCCGATGCGCGTCCGCCGCGACTCGAGGAAATGATTCGCATTGCCGAGCGTTTGGCGGCCCCCTTCGAATTTTTGCGGATCGATTGTTACGTAATCGGTGACGCGCTGTACGTGGGCGAGCTCACGAATACTCCGGGCGCAGGTTTCGAGAAATTCATACCTGCACGTTTCGCGGAGGAATTCGGTTCGTATTGGGCTCCGCGCGATACGCAGAATTCGTCTCTTCATCGAGGCTGATTGCCACACTGTTGCTCCAGTGTGACAATACGTAGTTGAAACATTCCAGCCGCGAATTTCGGCCGGTTTCAGCAACACGAAAACGCGTATTCATAGATTGAAACGCGCAGCTTCATATTGCAATTTGCCACGCACCGGGGCTGCAGAGCCTGTCATAAGGTCTTTTCTTCACAGGAGTTGCTTCGAATTGACATACTTGAAATTCGCTTATGCCGGTGTGATCGCCGCGGCCTTCGTGAGCTGTAACGGCTCTGATTCGAGCGAAGACGATGCGCCGGATTCGAACACCCAGGCGCTCGATGCGAGCTCGGATGCGACTCACGAGTTTCAGGACGATGGCGGCGAGCAAGAAGCCGACGCGTCGCTGAAATCGGATGCGAGCGCCGACGCAGACGCGAGCTCCACACCCGATGGACAGAGCGCGGACGGCGACAGCCCCGACGTGAAGCTAGACGTCACTCCCGAAGCGTCGGCGTCGGACGCGGCTACCACGTGCAACGTCGAGGTTCAGGCGCAGCCGGATGAAGGTGCGGGTCACAAGCCGGAATGCGACCCCGTCACACACACCAGCAATCCGCCCTCGTCCGGCTGGCACTGGGGCAAGGCTCCCGCGTACGGTATCTACAAGGAAGCGTTGCCGCGCGGCTACTACGTGCACTCGCTCGAGCACGGCACCGTCGCCATCCTGTACAACTGCCCGGAAGGTTGCCCCGCCGAGGTCGCCCGCGCCGAAGCGGCCATTCGCGCTCTACCGCTCGACCCGGTATGCGTGGCTTCGGGAATACCCTCGCGGCGGGTCATCCTCACGCCGGATCCGTTGATTGACGTGCGCTGGGCGGCCAGCGCCTGGAACTATACGTTGCGCGCCCCCTGCTTCGATTCCGAGAAATTCCTCGCCTTCTATTGGGCGCACGTAAACCACGGTCCCGAGCAAACCTGCGCCGTTCACATCAATTCGCGCACTGACGACGGCATGCTCAGCATCCCGGAGGCCTGCCGGCAGTAGCTCTGAGAAGGTTTGCCGCCACGCCAAGACGCCTGTGGTCAGGCCACCACCAGCGCCTTGAGCTCGGCCCAATCCAGGGCATGCCCTAAAGCTCGTTTGACTTCCAACTCTTTGGATGGCGCGAGCCTGCCCAGCACATCGCCGAGACAGGCCTTCGGCACGAGATGCAGCTGGTCGAAGTTTGCGACGCAGGCGCGCGCCAGCCCTTCGCGACGGCCCAGCCGAACCTCCTGAGGGATAGCGCGTATGGTCGTGGTGATTTCCACGATGATCACTCTGTTCAAATATGCATACGCAGACGTGCGCGTGAGCAGCAGCACGGGGCGGTGTCGAACCGGTTCTGGGAGCTTTGCCCAGCGGATCTCGTACTGAATCATCCGCGCGTTTTCTTGCGATGCTTACTGCGCGCCGTCTTCGCCGAGCCTCTTGCGACAGCGCGGCTCTTGCGGGGGATGGGCTTGGGCGAATCGTCCCAGGCTGCGGGGTCGAACAAGATGGGTTCACTATCCGGGGAGCGTGCGTAGGCCTCGGCAGTAGACCGTTCCTGAAGCTCCCATAGCGCTTTCTGCACCGCCTTGCGGATGAATTCGGAGCGCCGCCGCGACCGAGCAGGAGCAACGCGCTCGAGCGCCTGAAGCGTGTGCTCGTCGAACTCCACCAAGACCTGCTTCATAGGGAGCAGTATAGCATAGTCTATATAGACGAGTCCGCAGAGTGCGCGGCTGAGCTCGAAACGCGAGCTCTTCGAGCGGGCGTGCTAGTTTGGCAGCGTGCTCGTCATCGGTCAGTTCGATTCGCCCTTCGTGCGCCGTGTGGCCGTGGCCATGGCCCACTACGGCATGCTCTTCGAACAGCGGCCGTGGTCGGTGTGGGCGAACAGTGAAGAGCTCGCGCGTTACAATCCGCTGCGGCGAGTGCCGGTGCTCGTCCTGGACGATGACGAAGTGCTCGTGGAGAGCGCGGCCATCCTCGATTATCTGGACGAGCTCGCCGCTGAGAGTGCGGCGCTGCTACCGCGCTCCGGCCCCGTGCGGCGCGACGGCTTGCGCGTCTCTGCGTTTGCCACCGGCCTCGCCGACAAGGCCGTGAGCTTGCTCCTGGTGTGAGGTTTGCGAGTCCATGCCCGGGCAGGGCGGTGCGGATCACGCTGCCCGGGGTAAGCCGCGCATTAGTGCTGGTGCGCGCTCAGATCGCCGGGCCGCATTTGTGTATCGCCTTGTTGTACGGGTAGACCGTGATGAAGTCGTAACACATCTCATCGCTCGTTCTGGGGCCGAACCTGACGCTGCCGGAGTTCGGGTTGTTGTACGTGCACGTCGTGCGGAGCACGTCGTTCGCGTTGATGGTGCGGCGGGAGGGCAGCGAGTAGTGCCGTTGCTGCTCGAAGCTCCAGGTGCCGAGCGGAACGTTGGAGAGGTCGCCCTGACTCTGGCCACCGCGCATGTGCTCGGTGCGGAAGGCGGTGCCGAGCAAGTGCATGTGCGGAGACGTGCCGATCACGGTCAGCGGCGTTCCGTCCGTAGACAGGTTGTTGCAGGTGCCGGTCGCTGTGGCATTGGTGGCGCCGCCTCCGATGTTGATGCTCGTGGTCCCGAGGGTCACGATGCCGGCGACGTTCGCTCTCGGCGTCTTGGTCGAGCAGAAGGCCACGCCGCTCGCGTCGGCCGCGCCCGCGTGTGCGGTGTTATTGTAGTGAACTTGTAGCGTGAAGCTCTTGTAATTGAGATCCATGCCTATATCGTCCGGTAGCACGGTGTTGTTTCCGCCTGGAGCCCAGCCGGTGATGTGCGTGTTCGCCGTGACGAGCTGACACGAAGTCCCCGTGGTGATGGAGCCCGCCGCCACCTCGTTCTGCGAGCCGAACAAGATCCAGTGATGGATCACGCGTTTGTCGTCGATGATGTTGCCCATCGCGGTTCCCAGCTCACCTGCCGCAAATGGGTTATTGAAGTTGAAGCAGACGTAGCTGTCGCGCGTGGGATTCGGGACCGAGTACTTGTCGCTCGACCCTGGCGCGTGCGCGAGAAAGCGGTGCGTCACTTCACAAGGCAGACACCCTTCGCCCTCAGTGCAGGTCGGATTGCCGGCTGAGCCGCCGGCGCCGCCCTTGCCGGCTGAGCCGCCGGCGCCGCCCGTGCCGCCTTTGCCGCCCCCGCCGGCGGTACCTGCTGCGCCGCCTTGGCCGCCAGCCGCGCCGCCTGTGCCTGCGCCGCCGCTGGTGCCGCCTGCGCCCTGGCCGCTCGAGCCGCCGCTGCCGCCCGAGCCTGACGAACCGCCTGCGCCGTCTCCGCAGCCCTTGGCTACGCCGCGCGCGCCGTACGCGAACCAATCCGCCAAGGTGTCTTTTTCTTCAGCGGTCAGTTGCGTGCCCTGCGGCATCTTCCCACTCTCGACCGCGTCCTTCATGGCGCGCCAGGTCATGCGGTCCTTGTAGAGGGTTTGCGTGTCCTCGTACGTCATGAGCGCTAGCGGCGCGCCATAAAGCGGCTCCTCGGCGTGGCAGCTCTGGCACTTGGCCTTGAGGATTGTTTCGACGTTGCAAGGCAGGTTGTCGCCGAGGGCGATCTCGTCCTCGTCCACGTTTTCGGTCGAACCGTTGCATGCGAAGAAACCGGGAGTGGATGCGGCCAGTGCTGCGAATGCTGCCAAGACCTTTTTCATAAGTGAACCTCGGGACTCCTGAGTGGCACGCAGAGCAGGCGCGTTGCGCGGGTTCGCGAGCGCTCTTCTCTGCTGTCGGCGTTAGTCCCAATGTACTTGATTTGTCGACGAATCACAGGCGGCGATTGACGCGCAGCCGCGCATTTCGAGGTCCTTGGGCGCGCATATCCTCGGTTGTGTGCTTGGGAAATTGTCGCTCGTGCGCGCGTGCTCCGAGGTTGGTCATTCATGTCTACGCCAGCGCGCAAACTTACCTCGACTCACACCGGAGTCCTGAGCGGTCCCTCGGACGCAGGCGTCTTCAAAGCGCGCGAACAGCCGAGCCGCGTGGCAATTTCTATACGTCAACCGGCGTCGCCACCTGGCGCCAGGTGTACAGGATGCGCACCGCTGTTCGCGCGCGGCTCGAGCGAAAGCTCGGGCGACAGCACAGCGAGCGAAAGCGCGTGCCGTGAGGATTCAGGGCTTTTTTGGTGTCACAACGCCCGCCCTGCTTTCACGCAGCAGACCCCGAGCCGGCGCTCTGCGACAGGGCACGGAGGTTGCTCGAGAGCGCTCGCATGAATGCACTGGGGTTCT
>DATHEN010001130.1:0-3376 GCA_035318565.1 Polyangiaceae bacterium | reverse complement strand
GTCTTCCAGGCGACGCGGCATTTTCCGGTAAGCCAGCCGCGTCGAAAACGCCGGCCCGAGAGCCGAAAAAGTGCTCGGGGTGCTCCTGATCCCGCGAGCCTTGGCGTATATGAGCTTACCTTGCCGCGCTTTCTTCCACGCATCTCCGATCGGAACATCGTCCGAGTCTATGCAGCGTCGTTCGCGCTCGGTCTGGCCTACGGCATTGCCGTCTCGCTGATCGCCGTCTACCTGGACGCGCGCGGTTTCGAAAAGCAGGCCATCGGGTCGCTGGCCGCGTGGTTCGCGCTCGGTTTGGTCAGCTTCGCGTGGCCAATGGGCGCGTTGATCCGACGCTTCTCGGCGAAGGCTGCGCTGGTCGTGAGTCTCGGCGGTTACGCCCTCAGCGTGGGCGCGCTGCCGTTTCTGGAAACGTTCGAGGCTCTGGCGCTAGCGCGGTTCATCGACGGAGCGTGCTCGGTGGGCGTTTGGATCAGTTGCGAAACGCTGCTTCTCTCGCGCTCTGCAGCGGATCAGAAGGCCTACGTGACGAGTCTGTACGCGATCACTCTGGCGTTCGGATACGTCGCGGGACCGATCCTTGCGCGCGGCCTGGTTGCCGTGGCACCTCTGCCGGCGGCGTTCCTGGCAGCAGCCTGCATCGCGCTCGTGGCGGCGGTGTACGTGGCGTTGCGCCTGGACAGCAGCGAGCCCGGAGGCTCACACGCCAGCCCGGAGCTGCACGCGAGCCGAACCCACGTGAGCCTGCTGGCCATTTTGAGTCGCATCAAGACCTCGTGTTTCGGCACGTTCGCGTACGGTTACTTCCAAGCGAGTGTAGTGCTGTTTTTGCCGCTATTTTTGATGGAGAGCAAAGGCATCGCGCGCGAGCAGACCATCATCTTGCCCGCGTTTTTCGCGCTCGGGATGCTCTTGTTCGCGAGCACGGCAGGCAAGCTCGGCGACCGTTACGGACACCTTTCGACCATGCGCGTGCTGGCCGTGGTGGGCGCGACGATGATCGCGAGCTTCGTGCTGCTCAACTCATTTTACGCGATGTGCGTCGCCGTATTCGTCGCTGGCGCCACGCTCGCCAGCATCTCGCCGATCAGCTTGGCCCTGCAGGGCGTGGTTACCGAGCCCGACAATATCAGCCGCGCTACTTCGCTCTACAACGCGTTCTACGCCGCGGGCATGTTGCTCGGACCGCCCGCGTCGAGCCGGATCTTCGCGCGCTGGGGCGGCGGGCCGATGCTCGGACACCTGGCCGCGCTGTGGCTGACCTTCGTGGCGTTCGCGTGGTTTTTTCGCAATGATGATCCCGCTGCACGACGCTTCAAATGGCCTCCGCCCAGCGCGCCGCTGGCGCTCGAGTCCTCGTCGCTCGCAGACAGCGGCACGCCGCCGGCATAGCTTGGAGAAAGGCACACAACACATGGCTTCGATTTGGGGAGTTCTGGAACGGCTCGACTACACCTTATTGCGCTTGAGGCGGCGCTTGCCCGCTCACGCGGCGCGGCGCAGAGCTGCGCAGGAAACCCAGCCTGCGACTGCGCATGTCGCGGAGCCGCCCGCCGCACAGGTCCCACTCGCCCCGGTCGTCGGTGATGCAACGCGGCCGGCACAAATCTTCGGCCGAGAGAGCTGCTTGTGGTCCGGACGCGTCGTGAGACTGCTTCAAGACCGCTCCATCGAGCACGACTACGTCGACCTGGATGACCCGATCAATCAGAGTCTGCACGTGCAGCTCGTCAGCCTGACGAAACAACAGACGTCGCCCTACGTGTTTTTGCGCGGCGAATTCATTGGCGGCTACGACGCGCTCAGCGAGATCGATCGTCTGGGACAGCTCAGCGCGCGCGTGGCATTCGCTGACGAACGCCAACCTTCACCTCTCAAGAGCAAGATCATCGTCGCTGGGCCTCCAGACGGCGACACTTGAGCGAAGGGCGGGGAGCGCCGCGCAGGGGCGGTAATCTTCGCTCGGGCGTGTGAGCTCCGGTTATACTGCGACGGATGGCGCCTACCAGCATGCCTTCGGAGCTCAGCATGGGCGCCTCCGCGGTGACCGATCGCGGGCGTCGCCGCGAGCACAACGAAGACGTCGCCGTGGTGCGAGCGGACCTCAACCTGTACATCGTGGCCGACGGCGCCGGCGGGCACAACGCCGGAGACGTCGCGTCGGACCTGGCCACCCGCTCCATGGTTAGCTACTTCGAAGCGACGGAAGAGAGCTTTCACGCGCTGCCGGACTTCGATCGATTCGGCTTCCCGAGTGGCGCCAGGCGGCTCTCCGGGGCCGTGCACGAGGCCAACCGGGACGTGCTCGCACTGTCCAGGAGCTCCCAGCAACATCGAGGCATGGGCACCACCGTGGTCGCGGGCTTTTTTACTGCGCGCTCGGGCCTTTTGCACATCGCGCACGTGGGCGACAGCCGCTGCTACCGCTACCGCCCGCCGCACCTGGAGCTGCTCACCCAAGACCATTCGCTGCTCACCGACGTGCTCGAGCAGCGCCCGGAGCTCGAGGCCGCGGTCCTGGCGAGACTCCCCCGGCACGTGGTGACGCGAGCGCTGGGCATGGACGAACAGCTCCGCGTTTCCTTGAGCTCGCACGCCATCGCACCCAGGGATCGTTACCTGTTCTGCAGCGATGGCTTGAGCAGTGTGGTCGGTCCCGAAGAAATCCTGCGGGTGCTGGCGCTGCGCGAGCCTACCGAGGACGTCGCGTACCGGCTGGTGGAGCTCGCCAACCACGCAGGCGGCCCCGACAACATCGCCGCGCTGGTGCTCGAATGCAGCGCCGCCCAGGAAGGCGAGTCGTTCGACTCCCCCCGCCGGCTGCCCGCGAGCGTGGATGACTTCGACGAGGATCCAGAGATTCTGATTCTCGGCATCGAAGAGCTCGACCCAGATGAACGCCCGCACACCGCCAGTGACGGTCTGCTCAAGGCGCTCGGAGAGCTCATCAAACGTGGCAAGTGAGAGTACCTCTCTGGAGCAGCACGAGCCGCTGATCCGCACCGCGGAACTGCCCGCCGTGGGCGGCTGCATCGGAGACCAGCCCGAAGACTTCACGGTCGATGAGATCCCGATCTTCGAGCCGAGCGGCACCGGGGATCACTGGTACGTCCGGGTAAAAAAACGCCTGCTCACCACCAGGGAGCTGCTCACCCTCGTGGCACGCGCGGCTCGCATCCCCGAGCGCGAGATCGGCTGCGCGGGGATGAAGGACAAGCACGCGGTGACCACGCAGTGGATTTCCGTGCCGGCTCAGGGTCTGGCCCCGGAGAGCTGGCAGCTGCCCGAAAGCGTGGAGATTCTCGAAAGCGCACGCCATAACCGGAAGCTCCGCACGGGACAACAGCAGGGCAATCGCTTTCGCATTCGCCTCGGG
>DATHEN010001129.1:0-3657 GCA_035318565.1 Polyangiaceae bacterium | reverse complement strand
GCGGCGGTGCGCGGGCCCGTGGCGAGCAAGGTTTTCGCCGAGCTCGAGGCAGTGTCGCGCGAGGGTACGGAGAAAGAGCGACCCAGGCCCATGGGCAGAGTGTTGCCACCGAGCTCCTGCACGGCGGCCAGCTCGAGCGCGGACCAGAACTCCGCCGCGCTCGCGTAACGGGCTGCGGGCAGCGGTGCGAGCGCACGCTTGAACACTGCCTCGAGCTCGTCGGAAATCGTGACTCCGAAGGCGCGCGGCGTCGGACGCCGTTGACTGTCGCTGGCCGAAAATGCCAGCTGCACGATGTCGACGCCGTCCAGCGCCGGCTGTCCCGCGAGCAGCTCGACCGCGATCAGCGCCAGCGCGAAAACGTCCGTCCAGGGCCCCGTCGCGCCATAGCTGCGTGTGAATTGCTCCGGCGCTCCGTACTGCGGAGTGAAGGAGCTGATGACCGTCCCGGTTTTCGCCAGGCTCGCCTGCATGTGCGTGTTGTCGGCCATCAGCTTGGCGACACCGAAATCCAGCAGCTTGATGCTCGCCGTGCCCGCGCGCGCGTCGCCTCCGACCACGAAGATGTTGGCGGGTTTGACGTCACGATGCGCCACCCCCCGGCGGTGGGCGACTTGAAGCGCGGAAAAAACCGGTCCGAGGCAGCGCATCACTTCCAGCAGCGTCCAGGCTGCAGCACCCGCACTGCGTTCGTTCTCGAGCACGCTGTCCAGCGGGACGCCCTCGAGCCACTCGAGCACGATGAACGGCATCCAGAGGCCGTCTGGAGACGTGTACGTTCCGACGTCGCGCGCCTGAACGATATTCGCCGTCTCACTGCTGAGCTCGGTGAGCAACGCACCCTCTTGAATGAAGTCTCGAGTGAGGCTGGCGCGGTCCTCGACGGGCGCGGACGACAAGCCGTTGAAGAACTTGATGGCGACCGGCTTGTGCCAGATCGTGTGCATGGCGCGGTACACGACGGCGAAGCCGCCTTCACCCACGACGCGTTCGATCGAGTACTTCTGCGAGATCGTCTGACCGATGATACGAAGCGGATCTCGGCTCATGACGCTCCTTCCCGCGAAGCGACGGCAGCGCCGAGCAAGGCCCCGCGTTCCGCCAGATCGGACAACACGCGCGCCGTGCCCTCGAGCACCCCCGCATCGAGCGCAACACCCGCTTCCCGGCAGGCGTCTTCGAGCGCGAAACGCAGATTGCACTTCGCGTTCAACAGGCGTTTCAGGATGGCTGCCGCGAGCGGAGTGAGCTCGAGGTAACGCACCTCGTGCTCCGGGCTGCGGTACACGAACAGGCGTGTCGCGCGTGCCGCGGGCTCGCTCTGGTCCGTCTCGCTCTCGCTGAGCTCGTGAACCGCGTAGGCATACTCGACGATGCGGGCAGCCTCGATGAACGTGACCCCGCGCTCCAGATCGAGCGCGCTCTCCGCGGCTGGTTTGCCGCCGCCCTCGAGCGAGCCGATTTCGATGCACAGAGACTCGTGACGCGCGAGATCGGCGATGAAGGGCGGAACCCGAGGATCCTCCTTCCACTCGTGTTCACAGAACTCCAAGAACTCGCCGGTGACTTCGCGCAGGTAGCGCGTGCGCGAACCGCGCTCGTGCAGAAACCTCGAGAAGTCTCGTGCGAAGCGATCCCCCAGGCGTGCGGCGCTGCGGGGAATGGCGATCAACACGGCATCGCGCAGGGTATCCTGCACGAGCTCGCGGTAGATCAGCAGCCGCTCTGCGCCATGCGCCAGCATGGCCGCGCGGTCTTCCGCCGATATGCCGCGCTCTGCCAGCCAGGCGGCGACGCTCTCGGTGTCCCGCCGTTCGGGCGCCGGACCGAGCAACAGCTCGGCCATCGCGTTTTCGAGCACCGACTGCACGGCGCTCCTCGTAACGGCCGAGCGCGCGTCGATAGGCGCGCTCGAGCTCCTGCACCTCGAGCAAGAGCTCGGACAGCGGGGGAATCGCGTTGTCCCGCTCCAAGAGCACGGGAACCGGTCCAGTCCGTTCGAGCGTCCACTCGAGCAGCTCGATCACCGGGTCGCAAACTTTACTGCCGTGGGTGTCGATGAGCAGGCCGCTTTCACGAGCGCCATGCCCTGCCACGTGAATCTCGATCACGCGCTCGAGAGGCAGCGCGGCGATGAACGCGCGTGGATCGAAGTCGAAGTTCCTGGAATTGACGTAGACGTTGTTCACGTCGAGAAGCAGCTTGGCCGAGCTCTGCTCGAGAATGCGACAGATGAACTCGTGCTCCGGCATCTCTGCTCGCCCGGCGCTCGCGTACGCCGAGATGTTCTCGAGCGCCATCGGCACGCCCAGGGCGTCTTCCACGCGTTTCAGGCGATCGGCTACGCGAGCCACGTTTGCGTGACTGAATTTGAGCGGCAACAGCTCGTGCAACTTGCGCGGTCCGGCGCTCGTGAAGCACAGATGATCCGAGTGCCACGCCGAGCCCAGCCGCTCGATTTCTCGTCGCAGGTCTTGCATGTACGCGCGCTCGGGCGGATCCACGGCGCCGAGCGACAACGTCAGGCCGTGCGTGACCAACGCGTAGCGCGCCTTGAGTTGCTCGAGCGCCGCCGGGTAGTAACCGCCGCGCCGCATGTAGTTCTCGGGCGAAACCTCCAGAAAGGTCACGCCGATCTCCGGGCCTTCCAGGACCTCGTCGAGAAACTCCCAGCGCAGCCCGAGGCCGACCCCGGACAGGGGCTCGGATCGTCGGGTCTCGCGCTGGGGCGTCGGGTTCATGGCTGCATCGGATAGGAGAAGGCCGAGCGGGCCGTCACGGGCCGCGCCCGGCTCGAGAAGCGGGGATTCGCTTCAGCCGCAGGTGCCGGCGCCGCAGGCGTGTTTGGCGCCCGCAGCCTTTTTGCGCGTGGCCTTCTTGGCCGCGGGCTTGGCTGGCGCCGCTGCCGGGGCGGGTTCGCTCTTGGTCTCGCCGGGGGTCGCCGCCGCGGAACCCGCCGGGTCGCTCGTGGTTTCGGCGGATGTTGCTGGGTTGGCGGCATCGCCGCTGGTCGCGGTGTCGGTTGTCGCCCCCGCAGCCTGGTCGCTTTCCGCGGATGCAGGCTCCGGGTCGGCCGCGGCCGGGACTTCCGTCGCGTCTACCGCCGTGGCCGGCTCCGGCGTCGAGCTGCTGGAGCAGCCCATCGCGCCAAGGGCCGTCAAAGTGGCTGCGATCACGCTGAACGACAATTTCTGATTCATTCCAATCTCCTTGTGCGATCGGGCGCCGCCCGAATCGCCCCGTGAACTTCAGCGCAAGGTTCGGGCGGAGCGCGCCCGTTCACCTCGTGCCTTTGCAAGCATACGGTCTAACCGCGCTCTGGTTTCAACAACGTGAAGGGCGCCGAGCGCGAGCGGCAGAGCGTCAGTGGGCGGGCGCGTTTTTGTGGACGAGGGTCCACGCGACGTAGACCTGTGCGTTCCTCGCCACTTTCGGACCGAGCAGCCCGAAATCGCGGGAGATGGCCACACCGAACGCATCGCGCGGCTTGATGTCATGCGCCTTGAGAGTCACTACGAGCGGCTCGCGGCTTCGGATCGAAATTCGACGCGGCAAATCGCCCGGCCGAGGTTCGGCCTCGAATTCGAATATGGCTGAAAGGGCGACTTTGGCTTGGGACTTGAATCCGTGCACGCTGAGGTCGCCAATCGCCACGAA
>DATHEN010001128.1:0-2723 GCA_035318565.1 Polyangiaceae bacterium | reverse complement strand
GCAACCAGAAGCCCCGCGCGTCGCTCACGACCAAGCTCGTGGGGCTGGGCGCGTTCGGCATGCTGCTCTGGAAGCTGAAGAGCATCCTCCTGCTCGTGGCGACCAAGGGAAAGCTCCTCCTGCTCGGCTTCACGAAGGCCGGCACCTTGCTGTCCATGCTCGCTTCGCTCGGTGTATACGCAGCGCTTTGGGGTTGGAAGTTCGCGCTCGGCCTGGTCCTGTCGATCTATGTTCATGAGATCGGGCACGTGGCGGCGCTGAGAAAACTCGGAATCGCCGCCACGGCGCCGATGTTCATTCCCGGCCTGGGCGCGTTCGTAAGACTGAAGCAGTACCCGGCGAGCGCGCGCGAAGACGCCGAAGTGGGGCTGGCCGGGCCGGTGTGGGGGCTCGGCGCGGCCCTCGCGGCCTGGCTCTTGGGCACATTTCTGCAAGTGCCGCTGCTGCTCGCCGTGGCGCGCGTCGGCGCCTGGATCAACCTGTTCAACCTGCTGCCGTTCGGGCCGCTCGATGGCGGCCGCGGCTTCCGTGCTCTCTCGAAGCCGCAACGCGGGTTGGCCTGCGCTGCCATCGGCGTTGGTTTGCTGGTCAGCGGAGATGGAATCTTGTTCTTGCTACTGGGCGTCGCTGGCATTCGCGCGTTCACGGGGCAGGCACCCAGCGTTGGCAACGCACGCGTGCTCGCGACCTATTCATTGCTGGTAGTTGCGCTCTCATGGCTCGCGGGCATCTCCGTACCGCTCGCGACTCAAAAGGCGCGCGTCACGCTCACGAGCGGAAGTGCGACGTACGCGACCGCACGCACGATCGTCGAGCCCGAGGCGGTTTCCGCCGAAGTCACCCAGGAACCCGCCGAAACCATACGGCGCAACGAGCGCAGACAAGCGATGTTTGGAAAGGTACGGCTCCGGCTCAGGGACGGCCGCGCGCGCGCTGCCGATCGGCAAACACGAGAGCAGCGTGACCGAGAGCACGCAGCGCGCTCCGTTTGCGAGCGCGGCATGACTTGCCGAGCTTTTCGAACGCCGCAAGCACTGCATTGCCCACGATTGTATCCCGAATGCGGACTTCTCCGGAGTTAGCTTCCGGCTTCGGTTAAGCTCACGTGCCCCCAGCCTCAGCTCGCCCCATGACCTCCAGCGAATCTGGCCGAAGTTATTGGGATCGCCACGCGAAGAACTACGAGCGTTCGATGGCGCTCCTGGGCAAGCCCCTGCCACGCGTGCTCGCGCAGGTAAGAGACGCCGTGAATGGCGCGAACCGAGCGCTCGAGGTCGCCGCCGGCACAGGTCTGTTTACGGTCGAGATCGCTCCACGCGTCACGGAGCTCGTCGCCACCGACTATTCGCCCGCGATGCTCGAATTACTGCGTGCGCGCACAGCCGAGCACGGCTTGAAAAACGTGCGCTCGATCGCTGCCGGCATTCACGCATTGCCCTTCGACGCGCAGAGCTTCGATGTCGTCGTGGCGGCCAACGTGCTGCATCTGCTGCCGGACTTGCCGCGCGCGCTGGCCGAGTTGAAGCGCGTTCTACGGCCGAATGGCGTATTCGTGGCGCCCACGTTCTGCCACGATGAGACGCGGCTTTCCTGGCTCGTGTCGCGCGCGCTCGCGGTGACCGGCTTCCCGTCGCAACGTCGTTTCACCGCTCGCTCGCTGCGCACAGCGCTGGAGAGCGCTGGTTTCGTCGTACGGCGGCAAGAGACCGTGTCCGGCGTGATTCCGATCGTCTTCGTCGAAGCGGGTCCCTAACTCCGCAGGTCGAGCGAAGCGGCTCTGGACGCGCCACGTGCGATGCGCGCCCGCACCGCAGCCGCGAGCCCGGCGTGCTGCTGCTCGGCGGTGCGCACGCCTTGCTTTTCCGCGCTCCGCGCCAAGAGCGGAAGCGTGGAGCGCGCGCTGCCTTCCAGATGAAAAGTCACGCCGTCGTGGTCGCCAGCGAATGAAAACGTGCCGGACGCCTGAAACTGATTCGCCAGCAGACTGGGAGCGGTCGTCCACGTGCCACGGTGCGCTGCAAAATCGTACGCCACCTGCTCCTCGATGTGAAACGTGCCGCCGCGCAGTAAGCTCGAAAACGGAGCGGGCAACGCGCGGGTCGGGCACAAGTGCAAAGTGCGCAGCAGACGCTCAGCGTGCCTGTCCGCAACGAGGACACGCCGCTCATAGCCGAGCGCGGCGAACGTTTCGCGGTTGAAGGTTTCGTCGAGCATGTACAGCCGCTCAACGTCGTCCAGCGTGGCTCCCGCGAAGTGCTGGCGAATTTCGATGCGCATGCCTTTGGGCGAGCAAGCGATGTGCCAGTTGGCAAAGCCGGATCAGTCCACCCGATTCTTGCGCTCGCCGCGCAGAAACGCAGCCAGGTTTTCGACCGCGACGCCAATCAGGCGCATGCGTGCCTCATGCGTGGCCCAACCGATGTGTGGCGTTACTACGAGGCGCTCAGCCCAAGGCGCCCCAGGGTCGAGGAGCGGGTGATCGGGCTTGGGTGGCTCTTCGGCCAATACATCGAGCCCCGCGCCGGCAAGCGTCCCCTCTGCAAGAGCGGAAATCAGCGCACTGTCGTCGATCAGCGCACCCCTGCCGGTGTTGATCAGCACCGCGCCCGGCTTGAGGCGGCGCAAAAACTCAGCGCCCACCACGTGCCGCGTCGCTTCGGTGAGCGGGCAATGCAGCGAAACGAAGTCGCTCCGGGGAAGCGCTTCCGCCAGCGGCGTCCGCT
>DATHEN010001127.1:0-4009 GCA_035318565.1 Polyangiaceae bacterium | reverse complement strand
CGCGCCGACGCCGCTGCTGTGCGCTGCGTCGCTGGCCGTTGCGCTGAGGTTTCGTCCGGAGGAGACGCTGTTTCTCGAGGGATGGCAGGCGTTCGTGGCGGATCATCATCTGCTTCGCGGCGGACTCAGTGCGGCTCGCTGCGTCGAGCAAGCATCGCGAACGTTGTGGATCGAGCGCGGGCGCACGGAAATTCACGAGACTCCGGAGGACGCAGCACCAACGAGTTGGGATCTGGCGCGCGTGCGGCGCCGGCTCGAACGCAATCTGGTGCAAACTGGGCTGCTGTTACGGCGGGCGCGTTGTTTGTGTCTGCTGGCGGATGCGGACGTGGCTTTTCGGGAGCGCGGCAGGGACGGCGCGCGGGCGCTCAGGGTTTCCCGGGGGGAAATCGTGGAACGGCGCGAGCTCGATGGTGTGGAGGATGTCCGAACCTCGCCCGCCAGGCGTCCGTGTGGTCTGCGCGAGCGGCAGAGGCTGTTCGATGCGCGCGCCTACGATCGGCTGCGCGTGCTCCTTACGGAGCTTCAGCGTGTGCGTGAGGAGGGGGGCGAGGTCGCGCTGCGCGTGGGACGCCACTATCTCGCGGGAGAACGGCTCAATAACCTGCTGCGCACCGTTTGAGCGGCACCCGAGTGGCCAAACTGGGGAACGCTCCTTGGAGACCGCTTACGCAGTCAGCGCGCGCGTGTTACTGCACGAGATGAGTTGATGGCTGCGCGAGTGTTGCCATCAGCGAATGACTGCTTTGCGTAACTCGCAAGTAGTGAGTGACGTCACGGTACTCGCTGTCGAGTACCACCGGCGGAGCTCCATGAACGACCCCTGCAGGAGATTGAAGTTCCGTGGAACGGCTGGGCCATCTCATTCCGTCAGTCCGCGCTCCGACGTTCGGTCAGCGCACTTTGACGCTGACAGGCTTGCTGGGTCTCGCGTTGGTTGCGGTCTTGGCGTTCGGGATCCTTCGAAGCGCTCGCTCCGGGGCCAACGCGGGGCCGACCTTCACCACGCAGTGTCCGAAAATCCTGGGTATCGAGGGAGCACAGGTCGAATGGCGTCGCACTGGGACGCCCGGCAACGTCTCTCATAGGGTCGAGAGTGTGCGTTCGCCGAACTCGTCGGAATCCCTCGAGGGTTGGCGGCTCCGTTACCGTCCCGCAGCGGACTCTCCCGACAATCCTTTTGCCGCGGACTCGCAAGTCCGTGGCGCTGACATCCGCAAAACGTGGTTCGCTGACGGGCTGATTGCGACGGCGCCCCTGAATTACCCAGTGGGTACGATGGTCGTCAGCTCGCTCACGTGTCCGGGCGGGGAGTGCCTTTTTTCACCGCTGACGGGGTGCAAGGCGACGTACGACCAGGACCGTGCCGGTCCCAAGGTCGCATTGACCGGCGACAGTCTCGTGCTGTTCGACGATGTTTGCGGGCTCGAGGCGCCGCCCGCGCCGCCGGATTTCTGCGGAACGCCTCTGGCCGCGCGCCTGCGGTTGCGCGGCGCACGCGTTTTCAGTCAGTCGAATCCCGGCCAGGGCTTCTACAGCTGGTTGCCGGTGATTCGCGAGCAGGCCAGCACCGAACCGGACACGTACATTCTGGCTCTGGGCACCAATGATGCGCTCCGCAGGCAGGCCAAAGCGCCCGAAGCGGAGCGAGCTTTGCGAAGGTCCGAAACCGAGCAGGCAATACGCCAGAGCTTGAGAGAGGTTCGGGAGGTATCTCCGAAGACCTGCATCGTGCTCGTGACCGCCTCCGGTAAGCCGATTGACGAAGCCACAGCTGAGCTCGAAGCGAGCTACGCGGCGGAAGCCGAGTTCGTAAACACGCTGCTGCGTAGCGCCGCAGCGGCTCGAACCTTGGAACGAAAGATCCGGATCGCGGAATTCGACGTCGCAGCGCGTAGGCATTGCGCGCCCAGTTGGGATGCGGGTCAGCCTTGCGACTGGTTCAAGCCGGATCAACTGCATCTGCGAGGCGCCGGAAATGAGGCGCGCAATGCGCTCATCCTCGGCGCCGTCGAGCGTTGTCAGAGCTCCGCAAAGGAGCGCTGATTTCGCGGGATCCAATCCCTAAAACGCGCTGTGCCCGGTGAGCGCCTTGCCCAGCACCAGCGTGTGCACTTCGTGCGTGCCTTCGTAGGTGTACACACTCTCGAGGTTCAGCATGTGGCGGATGATCGGGTACTCGAGCAGGATGCCGTTGCCGCCCAAGATGTTGCGGCAGGTGCGTGCGATGGCGAGCGCATTGCCGACGTTGTTGCGCTTGCAGAGCGAGACTTGCTCTGGCGTAATTTTGCCGTTCTTGTCCTTGAGCCGCGCGAAGTGCAGCGCCATCAGATCGCCCTTGATGATCTCACTCGCCATGTCCGCGAACTTCTCCTGAGTGAGCTGCTTGGCCGCGATGGGCACTCCGAATTGCACGCGGCTGCAGGCGTAGTTCACGGCGCTCTCGAAGCAGGCTTTGGCGGCGCCGAGCGCGCCCCAGGCGATGCCGAAGCGCGCCTGGTTCAAGGCGCTGAGCGGCGCGCCCAGACCGCGCCGGCCAGCGTCGAGCAGATTTTTGGCCGGAATTCGGCATTCGTCGAGCACGATTTCGCCGGTTTCGCTGGCGCGCAGGCTCATCTTGCCGTGAATTTTCGGGGTCTCGAAGCCTTTCGTGCCGCGCTCCACGACGAACCCGGCGATCGACTCCGGACCGCCGTCGTCGACCTTTGCCCAAACCACCGCGAGGTGCGCGAGCGGTGAGTTGGTGATCCACATCTTGGTGCCGTTCAGCACGTAGCTGTCGCCGTCTTTGCGCGCGCGGGTCGTCATCGATGCCGGGTCGGAGCCGCTGTCCGGCTCGCTCAAACCGAAGCAGCCGATGAGTTTGGCGCGCGCCAGCTCCGGCAAATATTTCTTTTTCTGCTCCTCGTTTCCGTGCGCGTAAATCGAATACATCGCGAGCGAGCCCTGCACGCTCACGAAGCTTCTCAGGCCGCCATCGCCGTATTCGAGCTCCTGCAGGAGAAGGCCGTATTGCACCGCGCTCATGCCGGCGCAGCCGTAGCCCTTGAGGCTTGCGCCGAGCAGGCCGAGCTCCGCGATCTCCGGGATCAGGTCGGCCGGAAATTGTTCCTGTTCGAAGAGCTCGGCGGCGCGCGGCAGATAACGCTCGCGCACGAAGCGGCGCACGCTCTTCTGGATCAGGCGCTCTTCCTCGGAAAGCTGGGCGTCGAGGGCGGAAATATCGTCGAGGCTCTGGATCATCGGGCGCATCATGACAGATGGACGCGGGACCCTGCAGCTGTGCCCCGCTCGGCCCGCCGAAATGCGAGAAATTGGGCCAATCTGCCCGCGATACGGTAGCCGGCCAGGATTCATGTCTTTGGGTTCACGCATGGCGACGCTGGCCGCTTCGGCTCTGGCGCTACTCGTGGTGAGCTGCCCGGGGGGCGAGATTCGCGCCGAAAAGCCGCAGCAAATCGCCGTCCCCGCTGACCTCGCCCAGCTCTACGCGAGCGCCGAGCGGCTCTGGCGCGAGCAAGTCGTGCCTCGGGTGCGTCGTCCTCCGCCGCTGGAGCGCGCCACGGTCGCCGTGAGGCGCCGGGCTCGGACGAGCGCGACGCTCTCGACTCCAGACGACTGGAGCGACCACGGCGGGGAGTGGCCAGCGCCCAGTCCCACCGAGCTCGTCAGTCTCCAATCCGAGAGCCGCGCCGCAGCAAACCCGAGCGTGCAGCCCGAGCGCGCCTTGGCGGCGCTCGCCAAGGAAACGTACGTCTTCGAGCGGCCGAATGCGCTGAGCCGCAAGATTGGCTACTTACGCGCTGGCGCGGTGGTGGAGCGCGGTCTTGCCGCCGTGAGCCGCGACGGCTGCGAGCAGGGTTGGTATCGGATCCGGCCGGAAGGTTTCGTGTGCGTGGGGAGTGGGGCCACGCTGGACGTCGAGCACCCGCTGGTGGCCGCTGCGCGGCGGCGTGCCGATCGCACGAGGGGGCTTCCGTACGCGTACGGCATGTCGCTGTTCCCGCCG
>DATHEN010001126.1:0-6975 GCA_035318565.1 Polyangiaceae bacterium | reverse complement strand
GTGGGACGCCGCGGTACGCCGAAGAAGCTCGACGGGATCATCGCGCCCGACGTTCAGAGCCGCGTGCACTACAGTCTGAGCGACGCGCGCAGTTTCGCCGGTCAGAGGGTGGTGGTGGTCGGCCTGGGCGACATGGCACTGGAAGCCGCCGTGGCGCTGGCACGGCAGCCCGGCACACACGTGACGCTCGTTCACCGCGGCGCGGACTTGAACCGTGGCAAGGCCCGCAACGTCGAACAGGTCAAGCATTTGTGTCGTTCAGGTGCGCTTTCGATGCTCTGGCAAACTAGCGTCCAGGAGGTGGGTCCGGCGCGACTGACTCTGGCCGGACCCGAAGCAGCGCACGCCCAGGACTACGATGCGCTGTTCGTCATGATCGGTGGTGTCCCTCCTCGGGATTTGCTGCAATCTTGCCAGATCCGCTGGCCCGAGGCGCCGTCCGAAGCGCCGGCTGCGTCTTGACGCGGCGCTGCCGAAGCGGTCTTTTACTGCGCTAGTACGTCGGTCCGGAATTCCATTCCGGGTCGTCGTACGTCAGGAACAAGATGGGTACCGAGGCCAGGCCGGGGCGTGCTGAGGGTTTGCGGCGCCGTCGCCCCGTCAGGGGCGACGCAAACCCGGAATGCAACAGTGGGCCAGGACACTAGGCAGTGCCAGCCGAGAAGAAGAAGCCCCCCTTCGTCATCGGTTACGTCGAGCACGTCGACATTCCCGAGTGGCACGTCATGCGCATTCGCGCCAAGGTGGACACCGGCGCGCGCAGCAGTGCGCTTCACGTCGAGAACGTGCGCGAGATAGCGCACGACCGCGTGCGCTTCGAGGTGCGCTTGCATCGCCGCAACGTAGAACGACGCGTGGCCGTGGAAGCGCCCATCAGCCGTCGGGGTTGGGTGCGCTCCAGCAGCGGCGTGGCCGAGTGGAGGATCTTCGTGGCTGCGGTCGTGCGCATCGGCCCGTTCGAGCGACGCATCGAGCTCAGCCTCGTCGACCGCGAAAAGATGATTTTTCGCATGCTGCTCGGACGCTCGGCGCTCGCCGACAAGTGCCTCGTGGACGTGGGCAGGCGGAACTTGTTGAGTAAACGTGCAGCGGCGCGGCGCCCCCGGCCGCTGACCACGGCGATCATCAGAAGAAGGGCTCCAGCTTGAGATGAAGATAGCGATCCTTTCACGCAGTCCCGGTGCGTACAGCACGCGGCGGTTGAAGGAAGCCTGCATTCAGCGCGGGCACGCCGTGCGCGTGCTCAATACGCTGCGCTTCGGCATGCTCGTGGAGTCCGGGCAGCCCGACCTCTTCTACTGCAACAAGCGCGTATCGCGCTACGACGCGGTGATCCCGCGCATCGGCGCGTCGATCAGCATGTTCGGCACTGCGGTGGTTCGACAGTTCGAGCAAATGGGCGTTTTCACGCTCAACTCTTCGCAAGCCATCAGCGTTTCGCGCGACAAACTGCGGAGCGTGCAGGTTCTGAGCCGGCACGCCATCGGCATTCCCCCGACGGCGTTCGTGCGCGACAGGCGATCGGTGCTGGCTGCGATCGATCAGGTCGGCGGCGCGCCCGTGATCATCAAGCTGCTGGAAGGCACGCAAGGCATCGGTGTGATTTTGGCGGAGAGCACGCCCGTCGCCGAAGCCATCATCGAAACTTTGCAAAGCGCGCGCCAGAACGTGCTCGTTCAAAAGTTCGTCAAGGAAAGTAAGGGCCGCGACATGCGCGCCTTCGTGGTGGGCGATCGCGTGGTGGCTGCCATGCGGCGCGTGGCCGTCGGCGAGGAATTTCGCGCCAACGTGCACCGCGGCGGCCGAGCGGAACCAGTGCAGCTCGATTCGCTGTTCGAGCGCACGGCCATCCACGCCGCGCAGATCATGGGACTGCGCGTCGCCGGTGTGGACATGCTCGAGACCGCGAACGGCCCACAAATTCTCGAGGTGAATTCTTCGCCCGGGCTCGAAGGCATAGAAACAGCCACGCAGATCGACGTCGCCAGCGCGATTCTCGAGCACCTCGAGGAGCAGGTGCTGTTCCCGGACGTGGACGTGCGCCAGCGCCTCACGTTGAAGAGCGGCTATGGGGTGGCCGAATTTCAGGTTTCGTCGGACTCGGAGCTGGCCGGCAAAACGCTGCGCCAATCCGCGCTCCGCGATCGCGACGTGCAGGTGCTGAGCATCAGTCGCGGCAGCGTGGTCATTCCGAACCCGGGCGGGGAACGCGAGATCCTGACCGGCGACGTGGTCGTCTGTTTCGGCAAGCTGCTGACCCTGAAGGGTCTGATGCCCCTGAAGCTCCGCCGCCCCGAATCCGGGGAAAGAGCTCGCCCAGGCGTGCGCCGCTCGCGCTTTCTGGCGTGAGAACGCCGGTCCTGGCCTGAGAACGCCTACACCGTCCGCCATGCTTTGCGCCTGCCGGGAGATCCTCCGGGCCCACCGCACGTACAACAATCGTTCGCGGACCTGAAAGCTCCAGCGGGGAGCGAGCGTTGTTCACAGCGCACCACGGGAGAGTCGGATGAAAGTCAAGACAGTCAGCTACTTGGCGGGAGCGGGCATGTTGCTCACGAGTCTCAGCGTGTGGTCCTTCACGGAGCCCAGGACGACGCGCCTGGACGCTGTCGGGTCGGAGCTCAGCGTGGCCCCGCCGGAAAACACTCAGGCCGCAAACGGCGCTGTATTCAGCACCGGCCGAACCCTGATGCTCGAAGGCCGCCTCGGCCATTCGCGTCTCCTGGCGGACAAGGCTGGGCACACCTACATGCTCTTCAACGTATCGGCGCCGAATGAGGCAGCGGAAAATGTGCGCGCTCCGCTGAACCTGGCCATCGTGATTGACCGTTCGGGGTCGATGAAGGGCAAGCGACTGCAGAATGCGCGGGACGCAGCCCTCGGTATCATTCAAAGGCTGCGCAGCGGAGACGTGCTCAGCGTCGTCACTTACAACGCGCGCACGGAGGTGTTGGTGCCGCGCACCGTGATCGACGATTCGACCCGAGCGCGTGCCATGGCCGCGCTGGGCGCGCTCGAAGCTCAGGGCGACACGTGCATCTCCTGCGGCCTGGAGGTGGCGCAGGGAATGCTTGCGGCCGGAAGCGGCAACGCCGCAGCGCGCATGCTGCTGCTCTCGGACGGCGAGCCTACGGTCGGCATTCGCGATTTGAACGGCTTCCGCGCGCTGGCAGCGCGGGTGCGCCAGAGTGGAGCGGCCATCAGCTCCATCGGCGTGGATGTGGAGTACAACGAGCGCACGCTCGCCGTGCTCGCGCAGGAGTCGAACGGCCGCCATCACTTCGTACCGGATCCGAGCGGGCTATCCCGCGCGTTCGAGGCGGAGTTCGAGTCTTTGACCCGAACCGTCGCTCACGACGCCGAGCTCACGGTGGAGCTGCCGCCGGGGCTCGAAGTGGACGAAATCTTCGACCGCAGCTTCCGTCGTGAAGGCCGGCGCATCGTGGCTCCGCTCGGCAGCTTGGCGGCCGGCGAGCAAAAGACCCTGCTCGCGCGCGTGCGCCTGGACGCGAGCGCAGCGGGAGAGCTGCCGGTGGCAGCGGCTACGCTGCGCTTTTCGGACGCGAGCAGCGGGCAGCGCGGCGAATGCTCCGGCGCGCTCTCCTTGCAAATTACCCGCGACGCGGACGAGCTCGTCCCGCTAGACGCCGTGGTCGCCGCGCGCCTGCAACGCAGCGAGACCGCCCGCACCTTGACCGAGGCCAACGAGCTATTCGCGTCCGGTCGCGGAGCGTTGGCGCAGCAGCGGCTCACCAACAAGCTGGACACGCTGAAGCAGGAACGGAAAGTCGCTCTCAGCGCAGCCCCCGCCGCCCGCGCGCGTGAGCTCGAAAATGACTTCGAACGCCAAGAGCGCGCGCTGGGCGCCGCCGCAGAAGGTTTCGCCGAACAGCCGCCAACCGCCGCCAGCGCGGCGCCAGCCAAGCCCCAAGCCCTGAGAAAGGGCAAGGAACAAGTCAGAAGCAATCAAAAGGAAGCAGTCGATCTCTCCTTCTGATCTCTGAGCCCGGGCCCGAAATCCCATCGCCGTGCGCGTCCGTCCCCCGTCCCCGTTCCGATTCCCGCAGTAAGTCGCTATCCGACACCCGCGCTTCAAGTGCGCGCTGCACGCTCTTTCGCGCGTCGCATCGATCAGCCATGATCCGCCCTTCGCGCCGAGGGTGAGGAGCGCGCGCAGGGCTTTACGCCGCGCGTGCGCCGATCGCGTCGATCCGGAGAGAGTGCATGAACCAATCGCCGAAAGCCGTCTCACCCTTGCTCCGGATCGCAAAGATCGCGACCGGCGCGGTCTTGGTACTGGCAGTCATCATTGCGGTCGTCGTGTTCGGCAATCGCAAACCAGCGCCGGAGAAGGCGGCCGCCATTCAGGCGCGGCTCGAGCTCGCCGCGGGTGAAGTGCGCATCGACAACGGCGCGGGCGAGCTGCGCGCCGTGTCGGGCATGCCGCTCATGCAGAACGCCAAGATCCGCACCGAGAAGGGCGCGCGTGCACTGGTGAGGCTGCCGGATGGCGCGGTGCTGTTCATGCGCGCGGACAGCCTGCTCGCTCTGGCTCCGGCCTCGGTCAGGCTCGAACGCGGTGAGTACTTCTTGAATGCGCCCCCCACGGAGCGCCAGACGCTAGTGCACCAGCTCGGGGACGTTGCGGTCACTGCTGCGGACGCGGGGCTGTCCCTGCGCCGCCGCGGGGATCTCGGCGTGGTCTACGTGGCGCGCGGGACGGCCACGCTCACGGCCAAGGCGGGGCGCGTCGAGGTGACCGCCGGCGAACAGGCCAGCGTACAGGGCAGCGCGGCTCCGCGCGTGGCTCCGCTTTCATTCTGGGATGACTGGACGGGCGGCATGGCGGACGCGAAATCCGGCGCGTCGCTGGCCGCCGGCAGCGGTGCCATCTTCGGCGTCGATGACGGCGCCACTCCCGGTACGCCGGCTCGGCGCTTGACCGTGAGCCGCCAGGCGGTACGCGCGGTGGTGCGCGACGGCCTCAGTGAAACCGAAGTCGATCAAACCTTCTTCAATCCAGGCGAAAACCCCGTCGAAGGCTGGTACTGGTTCACCGTCCCCGAGCGCGCGAGCATCAGCGGTTTTGCCGTGGAAACCGACGGCGTGCTCGTCGACGGAGAGTTCATCGAGAGCCGAGAAGCCAAGGCGCAGTATCAGAACGCCAAGGCCAGCGGGCACAGCCCTGCGATCCTGGAATGGGTCGACAACCGCAGCTATCGCGCGCGGATTTTCCCGGTACCTGCCGGCGGCCAGCGGCGCGTGGTGCTGCGCTACATCGAGCTCCGGCCGCGCGCGGGTGACAAGATCGAATACATCTACCCC
Organism: Polyangiaceae bacterium; assembly: GCA_035318565.1. GTDB lineage: Bacteria > Myxococcota_A > Polyangia > Polyangiales > Polyangiaceae > DATDJP01. The sequence goes on along the minus strand of DATHEN010001126.1, from coordinate 1,650 downwards.
TTCGGCGGGGGTGACTCGGTGCGCATCGGCGAGCTCTCGCTGTCCGTCGATCTCGGCGAAGCGGGCACGAAGATGAAAATTGCCACGCTCGCGGATGCGCGTATCGAGCAAAACGGAAAGCTCGTGACCATGCGTCGCTCCGGCTATACGCCGCGCGCGCCGTTTCAGGTCGAGGCGGTGCTCGATGAAAAGCGTCCGGTGCTCTCGCTCAGTCGTTTTGCGACGGAGGGCGAGGGGGCCGACTACGTCATGGCACGCTACACGCCGGATTTCGACTGGAACGCGGTCAAACCTCAGCGCGCCGAGCTCGTGCTGATCGTGGACACCTCCGCGGGCGGCGACGAAGCGAGCCGCAGCCTCAAAATCCTGACGGCAGAGGCAATTTTACGTGCGCTCTCCGACGACGATCGCTTCGCGCTGATCGCGCTCGACGTGCGCCCGCGCGTGCTTCATCCACAACAAAAGTTGGCGCAGGCTACGGATGCCGAAATCTCGCGCGCGCTCGAGGCACTCGCGGATCACTCGTCGGGGGGCGCGACGGACCTTTCGGCCATGTTCGACGTCGCGCTCGGCCGCCTACACGGCGCCGAGCAGCCCGCCGTCGTGTATGTCGGCGATGGCATCGCCACGAGCGGCGAGCGCACCGGCGAGCAACTGATCGAACGCCTGCGCCGCGCCTTCGGCACCTCGCGCGCGCGCTTGTTCGCCGTGGCCGCTGGTGTGGAGGCGGACTTCGCGCTCTTGAGCGAGCTGTCGCGCGCCGGTGGGGGGCAAGCGCTGCGCGTCAGTGAAGCCGATCAGGCGACGGCGCGCGCGCTCGAGCTCGCCGCAGTCGTCAAGGTGCCCACCATCACCGAGCTCGAGCTCGATCTGGGCGCGGGGCTCGACGAACCGTTCATCAGCGCCGGTGGCAAGGTGTCGCGTGGCGAGGAAGTCGTAGTACTGGCACGCACGCACCATGACTTTCCCGCACAGGTGAGCGTGCGCGGGCGCCTGGGTGCTCAGCGCTTCGAAAAGAAGTACAGCGTGGAGCGCGATACCGGCGTGCTCGCGCAGTTCGTGCCGAAGCTCTGGGCCGCGGAATACGTGCGGCGCTTGCTCGGCGCCTCAGAAGGCCTCGAAGCCGAGCGCGGGCGAATCGTCGCGCTCGGTCTCGAGTACGGTCTGGTTACGCCGTTCACCAGCATTCTCGCGCTCGAAAGTGAGCACGCCTATGCGCGCATGGGGATTCCGCGCCGGGGCGGCAGCCGTCTGCGCGGCGTGAAGCTGAGCGCGCTCTCGCCACAGGACGAACATCGCCTGGCCGTGAGCCTTGCGGCCGTACCGGCGCTGGCCATGCCATTCGGGTGCAGCAAATCCGAAGCGCCGGCCAGCCAAACCGAACGCAGCGCCGCAGCCCCGGCAGCACCCCCGGAAATGGCCAAACAGCAGGCGCCGTCGCCGGCTCTAGCAGAGCCGCCCGCGGCAGCGGCCGACGAGACCGCTGACAAGTCCGATCAACCGGCACGAGAAGAAGAGGCCAAAGAGGCCGAGGTCGACGCCTACGGAAAGGGCAGCGGTGCCGCGGATGGCTTGAGCAACTTGCAGGGTGCGCTCGGCGGAGGTGCGAGTCCGGGCGCTGGCACCGGCCTGTCCGGCATCGGCGGTATC